>JAJRUK010000025.1 GCA_024277835.1 Planctomycetota bacterium
GGAGTTGACGAGCTTGAACGCCCGACTGCCGGAATCATATGCGGACGAACAGAAAATCGTATCCTTGCCGTCCCAATAGGGAGTGGCGAGGTTCGCGCCGGAGGGATCGACTTTGTGGTGCCAGAGCAGGGCACCATTGTCCGGGTTGACGCCCATGATGTCCTCACGCATGAGGAAAACAAGCTGCGGCGATCCGGCGAACTCAATTAGGATCGGTGAAGCGTAGGTCGTCGGATAATCTTGACTCTTCCAGGCGATCTTGCCGGTCGACTGGTTGAACGCGATGAGGGACTGCCCGTTGGCGGTGTCTTCCTTCGTCTCGTCGTCGCCGCGCTTGCGATCGACGCCGACGATGACCGTATCCTTATAAGCAATCGGGCTACAGCCAAACCCTCGCCCGGGGACAGGCGCGTTGTATTCACCTGCGAGATCGTGTTTCCAGATGATCCTCCCAGTGTTCTTGTCGTAGCAGTGCATGACCGCGTTGGTGCCGATGGTATAAAGGTGGTCACCGGCGATGAGCGGGGTCGTGTGCGGACCTGCGCCGAACTGGTCCATCAATTGCGTCGTGGGGGATGCAAGCTTGTGCTCCCAGACGGTTTCGCCGGTCTTCGCATCGAGCGCAACCGTAAACTCGTCTTGATCGACGCGGTACTGCGTAAAGAGAAGATCGCCATCGCTGAGAATGGCTGAGTACCCGTCACCAAGCTCGCGTTTCCACTTTGTCTTTGGACCCTCCTTTGGCCAGGCGTCGGCGAGTGGTGGCGAGTCGACCATGAAGTTGCGATTCGGTCCGCCGAACTGTGGCCAGCCGCTCTGATCAACGGAACCCGTCGCGCATCCGGCGATGCAGGCGATCGAAATCGTTGCGAGGAAACCCGTCATCGTTCGCAACATCGTTTTATCCACGGATTGGATCATCATCGTTGTTTCCTTTTCATCGCTGCACGGCCTCTCTTGCTACTTCTACGCACCTCAGAGGTTGCGCAGAACGACTTTATTTCCGGGTCGTGCCGTTTCTCACTCACGCATGGCGGCGCTGCGCTTGGCCATGGCACCCGATCTTTAGCTGGCACACGCTGGTTCGCTCTACGCGCCCTTCGAGGATTCGCCGCTGAGGTCGATGGCCATTATGACTTTCGTGTCGCGAATGTAGAGCGTCTTGCCGACGAGCGTCGGGATGGTCCATGCTGGTTTTTCGAGAAGTTTCTTTTCTGCGAGCACCTTCATCGTCTTGCCGTCTGTCTTGATCAGACCAAGCTTTCCGTTTTCATCGAGGATGATGAACTTTCCGTCGGCGTGAAGCATCATCGCCTTGGCGAACCCGCGTTCCTTGAAACCGATCTCTCCCGTTTTGACGTTGGCTGAAGTTAAGAAGGCCGAGGAGGAACCACCGGCGGAGCCATACACGCTGTTACCCACGCGAATCACGTTGCCCTGGCCGATCCCCATCTTCTTGTTGGCCCATACCTCTTTGACGTTGGTCTTGTTGCCCGATTTTGTTAGATGCAACGCACGACTTCCGCCCTCGCCGCCGGAGGTAACGTAGAGGAGGTTTCCCTCGCCCCAGACGGGCATGCTGATGTTTGTTTTCCACTGGTTCTCGTGCGGGTGCTTCCATTTTAGGTCGCCCGTCTTGGGATCGAACCCGATGACCTCAATGCCCGTTAGCAATACACCCTGGTCCTCGCCGTCGACGTTGATGATGACGGGCGAGGAGTAAATCGAGCCGGTGTCCTCACCGTCGCCGTAGTCGAGACTCTTCCACTTGACCTTTCCGGTTTTCAGGTCGAACGCGACGATGGCTGTCCCTTTGCCGCCGGCTGCGACGATGAGCGTGTTCTTGTAGATGGTCGGACTTGCGGCAAAACCGAAGCCGGGGACTTTCGCGCCGGACTTTTTGATGAGGTCGTGTGACCAGCGCAGGCTACCATCATTCTTTTTTCGGCAAACCACGCGACCCGCGACGCCGAGGGTGTAGATGCGACCGCCATGGATAATCGGCGTGGCGTTTGGCCCCTCGCCGTATCGGGTGGTCATGTCTTTGGGAATATTCGCGGTGTACTTCTTCTTCCAAACCGTTTTTCCGGTTGCGGCGTTGATCGCGATCGTGAACTCGTTTTTTCCGTCGCGGTACATCGTGTAGAGCACGCCCGAGTCAGCCACTATCCCGGAATACCCTGCGCCCAGCTCGCGAGACCAGAGCTGCTTCGGACCGTCGGCGGGCCAACTGTTGGTTAGACCGGACGTTTCTACGCGGAAGTCGTGATTCGGACCGCCCCACCCGGGCCACTGCGCTGTTGCAGACTGCTGGGAAACAACCGATCCCACAAACGCCGCCGTGAGCCAAAGTGTTTGCCGCGATAAACGATGGACGAAATTGATCTGAGTCATAGTTGTTCTCTCCTCTATTACGCTTTCGCGCCGGCCTACCAGAATCGGCTCACCTCTCCATGCGCCGTCTAGCTCAAGTCGAATGCCATGATCTTATTCTTGTCTCTGATGTACATCGTTTTGCCGACGATCGTGGGGACCGTCCAGGCGACGTCGTCGAGCAACTTCACCTTTGAGTGTACGGTAAGGTCGTCGGGGGTGGCTGTTGCGATCGCGAGCTGGCCATCTTCATCGAGAATGATGAGCTTGCCATCGGCCTGAACAACAGTTGCCTTGGCGAACCCGCGTTTGCGCCATGCGATCTTTCCGGTCTTCATGTTGATCGCCGACATGAAACAGGGCGATCCGGACCCGGTTGATCCGTAGACATAGTCGCCCTCGTGGACCGACGTTACATGGTAGAGCTGGATTTTGCGCGACGACCAGACCTCCTCGGTCTTGAATTCGTCGCGACCCGGGGTCAGCTTGACCCCCTTTGATCCGACGCCGCTGGATGAGAAAAACAGGATGTTCTCTTTGTCATCGAAAACGGGCATCGATACGTTTTGCTTCCACCTGTTCTTGCAGGGGGCATCCCACATCACCTTTCCGGTGGCGGGGTCGAATCCGACGATCTGCTCTGCCATGAAAGCGATCATGTGATCTTTGCCATCGATCTTGAAGAGTCGCGGTGTGGAGTAGCTGTTTTGAAAGCCCTTGTTCTTCCAGACGACTTTGCCGGTTGTCTGGTTGAATGCGACCATACTTGCGTTTTCACCGCCAACGAGGGCAACCACGGTATCCTTGTAGGCAATCGGACTGGACGAGTAGCCATGGTTCAGCACGTTTCCGCCGAACTCGCCCCAGAGGTCGTGCTTCCAGCGAACCTTGCCGGAGCTCTTGTCGAGGCAATGCATGACGCCGGCGACGCCGATCGAAAAGACCTTGTCGCCGACGATCAGGGGCGTACCGCGCGGACCGTCTCCGAAGTTATGCTCGTGGCCTTCTTTTGGCTGAGAGTCGTAGCGATGTTCCCAAATCGTTCCGCCCGTCTTCGCATCGAGTGCGACGACAATTTCCTTGCCATCCGCGCGAAACATCGTGTAGAGTTTTCCGTCATCGACCAGAATCGCTGAGTAGCCATCACCGAGGTCGCGTTGCCACACTTGTTTCGGACCAGTTTCGGGCCAATTTGTGCTGATCCCCGTAGCGTTTGATTTGAACGCTTGGTTGGGTCCGCCCCACTGCGTCCATTGAGCATTGGCGGGCGTACTGACGATCGCGAATGCGGCGATCGCAAGAAGGTACGTCCCGATGGTCGAATTCTGAATGCCTCGATTTGCCACGTCTCTCTCCTTACAGTCTTCAGTGTGCTCAGGCAACGCGCCGACTGATGGCGACGTTGGCGTTATGAGTGTTCTTTCTTGTTTGTCTTGCGCCCTCCGCGCCGCTCTGGCGGCGGCGGCGGCGGTCCGACATCGAGCGCGATGATCTTCTTTCGATCCCTTAGATACAGGCGATTACCAACAAGGGTCGGCGCAGTCCATGCGGTTTTTTCAAGGATCTGCGCCTGGGCTGTCGGGCTAAACCCGTCGGGACTTGCACTTGCAATCGCCAGCTTGCCGTCCTCGTCTAGCAGAATCAGTTTTCCGTCGCCGTAGATAATGTTGGCCTTGGCAAATCCGCGCTGACGAAAGGCGATCTTGCCCGTTTGCAAGTTGATCGCCGAGACGAACGCCGGACCGAAGCTTCCGCTCGATGCGTAGACGTACCCGTCGACCAACACCGTCGCTCCGTGATGCACCTGGATTTTCTTGTTGGACCACAACTCTTCAACGCCGGTATCACCCGCAGCGTTTCTCTTTAGACGTAGCCCGACGCTTCCTTTGCCATAGGCAGAAGAAACAAAAAGTGTGCGCGACCTGGAATCCCAGACCGGCATCGCACAGTTGGTTTTCTGCTCGTTTTGAAAGGGATATTCCCAGTAAGGCTGACCGCTGAGCGGATTCAGCCCGACCACCGAGGTTGGCTCTACAACAACGAGCTGATCCTGTCCGGCGACGTTGATGATGATCGGCGAAGCGTAGATCGGGGCGTAGTTCTGCCTTGCCCAGAGAAGTGTCCCCGTCCTGTAATGGTAGCAGAGGATCCCCGACGCGACCTCACCACCTTCGCTTCCCAAGAGAATCAAGATGCGGTCTTTGTACATAATGGGACTGGCGGAATAGGCGAACCCCGCCGGTCTTGCACCGAGTCGGTCCGCGGCCTGCTCCGACCACAAGAACTTTCCGTCGGATTTTCTCAAGCAATGAACGTGACCATACGCGCCGAGCGTGAAGACGCGCGTTCGATCGACCAGCGGCGTCGCATTGGGACCATTCCCGAACTGGTCAACCACGCCTTCCGGTATGGGCGACGCATACTTGAACTCCCAGATCGTTTCGCCGGTCTCCGCGTCGAGGGCGACGACAAACTCATCGCCTCCCTTGCGATACATGGTGAACAATCGCCCCTTTTCGACGGCGATCCCCGAGTAACCGTCACCAAGATCGCGGCTCCAGAGTTGCGTTGGTTTGCCGCCAGGCCATTGCGCGCTGACGCTTGCACGTTGAGTGATGAAGTCGCGATTCTTGCCGCCGAACTGCGGCGATTGTGCTGAGGCGGTTGTCGTCAGGCACGCGAGGACGAAGACGATACTTCGTTGGCGAAGCCTTGCGAAATTAGAAACTCGATCGATCATAAAATGAGTCCGTTTGTAAGTCTGCCGGGTTTTTCGTTCACGCGTTTGCGACTTCAATCGTTGCGGCGCTTTTCACCAAAGCAGTAGAGCACGCCGTCCTCATTTCCGATGACGAGGCGGCCAGCCCCCACGGCTGGGGAGGCGCTAAAGGGTGCGCCGGATTCGAATCGCCACAGTTCGCGGCCCGTTTTCTTATCCAAAGCATACAGGTTTCCGTCGCCCGAACCGAACAGTACACGATTTCCGACAAGCACGGGAGACCCGTCGATCCGACCCTTCGTTACAAAGGTCCAGATCAGCTTGCCATCCTTCGGATTCAGCATACGCAAGCGTTTGTCGCGACCGCCAACGACCACGCCATCTTTCGAGACGGCTGCCGAAGACATGAAAGGGAAATCCCGGTCGGGATCGGCGAACGTCCATGCGATCGAACCACGCTCCCAGTCGATTGCAAGCACTTTGTGGCCATAGGTTCCAACGAAGACGCGCGAACCGACGACCGCGGCCGATGCCCCCGAGACCGAACCGAGAGACACCTTTCGCTGGCTCTTTCCGGTGTCCATATCGAGGACGTGAAGGTCTTCGTCGCACCCTGCAACAAGTGCGTAACGTCCGGCGAGACCGGGTGTTCCATGTACCCGCCCGCCGGTTTCGAACTTCCAGGCGAGCGAACCGTCCGCCATCTTCAGGCAATAGATCGAGCCATCGTACGACCCGAAAACGATCCGGTCTTTGTAGATGTTTGCGGAAGAGATGATTTCGCCGTCGGTCTGGAACGTCCACTTCTTCTTGCCGGTGGATGCATCAACCGCGTGCATGACGCCCAGGGAATCGCCGACGAAAATCATTCCGCCATGAACGGTCGGCGACGATCGAATCATCTCGCCTTCGTCAACGGCGTACTGCCAGCGCTTCTTGCCGGTCGCAAGATCGAGGGCGTAGAGCTTGCCGTCGTCTGCACCGACGTAAACAGCGCCGTCTACAATCGCAGCCGTGGAGGTGATCGGTTCTTCAATCTCGAATTTCCAGAGAACGCCAAGTTTGTCAGGCAAGGGGGAAGTCGCGACACCCGTAAGGGTTGTGTTTCCTCGGAAGCTTCGCCAATCGCCGTCGGCGGCCCGAGTATGTTGCGCGATCGCAAGGAAGAGGCAAAGCATGAGCGCAGTCGCTGTGCGGGACTGACTCGAAACAGGATTATGGATCGCACACACGGCGCTGGCGCCTCCTACTTCGGTTTGAAACGAAGGGCCATTGATGCGCCACCGGCGGCGAGGGCGATCCCGACGTAAAACCAGATCACTGGCGGACTTGACGGTTTCTTCATCATCATAGAAACGAATGTATTCACGACCGGCGCACCGGCGAACACAACGGGCGCGACGATCAGCGGACTTCCGCCGAATTTCATGGCGAAGACAATCCCGAGTGCGCCGATCGCGCCAAGAATGCCCGCGAACGTAGAAATCGAGACAGCCCGAACGGGAAACTCAAGCGGCTCATCCTTGGTGATCAGTAGATACGCGATGACCGCGCTGGCAAGCATAAAGTAGGCGACGCCAACGAAGAAGAATGCCCGAAGCGCGCCGGCACCGGGCTTATCGCCGAAAGCGCTTTGGCCCGCGTGAATGGTTGGAACATACGCGCCCCAGCAGAGAATCGTCAGTACGACAAAGTATAGCCACGTCATTTTCATCACCTACTCCCAATTTGACGGACAGGCCCTGCGAAAAAGCAAGACAACCGCCGGTTACACCTATTGCTGCAATAGCGAGGACCGACTTGGAGCGATTCTCTTTGCACCGGTTACAAACCGGTGCCACACAGAAAAACTTCGTTTTTCCACAGGCTGCTAGGCCAATTTGTCTACGACCGACTTGAACTCGGTAGCGTCGAACGCTCGTATCATCGTCGTTTTGACCTTGGCGTTATGGCCTAGGTCTAGAACGAGCGCGGCGGCGGTCGCTTCGTCCGGCGCGTTTAGAATGAACGCACCGTCGTATTCTCCCAGCGTCCAAAACTGCGCCTCGATGCTTGCGCCGAGCTTGGCAGCGGTTTCCTTGAACCCATCGGCACGATCGATGGATTCCTTGACGGCAGCAACACCGCTCTGCGTAAACTTTAACAATACCAAATAACGTGTCATGTCTCGCTCCTTGTTTGCCGTTCATTCGCGAACCGGATTTCCAAGACAATACTTGATGCAACCGGCTGCGATGTTTCTTACTTCGCGTCTCCCTCAAGAATCGCTCTTAGATTTTGAGGGATCGAAATTGACTCAAACTTACCCGGCGCGGTCGCACAACACACCGCCGTCGTTCGACCGAGGGCAATGCGCTTTTCGTCGCGAAGAAACTCAACCTCGTACGTTACCGAGCGATCGCCAACATTCTCCACCTTGAACTTCAGCTCCAGCTCGTCTTCGAAACGCGCTGGCGCAAAGTATTCGCAGGCTGTCGCGACGCGGGGCCAACTGATTTCGCCATCGCCCTCCGAGAAAATAACGCAAGCACCGGCAGATCGCCAGAAGGCGTGCTCAACTTCTTCCATGTAGCGGTAGTAGTTGGAAAAGTGCATCACGCTCGCGAGGTCGGTCTCGGCGAACGATACGCGGCGTTTTATGGAGAACTCTGCAGCCAATAGCTTAACTCCCGAAGAACTTGTCGATCGTCGCGGGGGACGGTGGTTTGGTCACGAGCGAAACAAGCACCAGCGCCGCCGTTGAACAACCGATGATCGTCGCAACCGGCATCATCCCGGCGACGAGGTATGACCGATTCGCACCCCACCCGGAATCGCGAAAGAGCATGAACCAGACGACGGCAGCGGTAATGACGCAGGCGTACGCGCCCAGTTTCGTCACGCGCTTCCAATAGAGCGACGCGAAAACAAGCGGGAAAAGACTTGCGAACCCGCTGGAGCACCAGACGGCCATCGGAAACACGCCGATGTCTTTCCACTCGACCGCAATCACATAAGTCACCAAGACGATCCCGACGACAAAGAGTCGTCCTACGAGAACGCGCTGCCGATCGGTGAGGCGATCGCGCGAAAGATAGTGGCCGACCATGTCGTTGCTGAAAATACTCCCGATGCAAAGGAACTGCGAATCGAGCGATGACATGATCGCGGCGAGAATCCCCGCGGTTAGAAATCCGCCGAGGATCGGGCTTGTCATCTTCTTGACCATGACGGCAAGCACCGCATTTTGCTTCGGGAAATCCGGCGGTATGACGAACCGTCCGTCCATGATCGCGGACGTCGCCCACACTCCGATCAGGACACAGGGCACCCACACAATCATGATCATCAAGGGGTGCGCGATGACCGGTAATCGAAATGACTTGGCAGACTTGGCGGTTAACCAGTGTTGAAACAAGTGCGGAAACATCCCGACGCTCAGGGGGATAAACATGTAAGTGAAGAACGCGAGCCTTGAAATGGACTCGGGTTCTTGTGGCTTGATGATGGCTGTTTTCTTGTCCTTTTCCCAATGGGCGAGCTTTTTCTCGAACACTTTCTGGTCCGCGTCTGTCGCGATCGACTTGAGTCTTGAGGGGTTGTACTCGCGAACGAGTTCCGTCGCCGCCTGCGGACCGCCGAGTTTGTCGGCGATGACAAAAAACGTGACGCAACCGAGAATCATAAAAACGATCGTCTGAAACGCGTTCGCCCAGGCGGTCCCACGAACCCCGCCAAAGAAAACGTAGGTCAACACGACAAGACAAATCACGCCCGCCCCCAACCAGTAGGGAACCGCGCCGTCGAACCGAGGATTGTCACTCGGAAAAAGACCCGGAAAAGCGCCGCCGGTCAGGTTTTCAATCACCGTGCCGGAGCTAATCACGCCGATCAGCAAATACGGAATAACAAGGCCTACAAGAATCGGAAAAAGAACGATCCCGATTTTGTCTGACTCGAACCGGTCGCGAAAAAACTGAATCTGCGTAACGTAGCCATGCTTTGCACCCAGCGACCAGAGCTTGATCCCGATGAAGAAAAAGCACGCGGAATGAATGATGCCCGACCAGGAGGCCATCTTCCCGTATGCGCCGATACCGCCTTTGAACGCTTCGCCGGTGCTCCCTACCAATGCAAACGCGGTCATCGTCGTCCCGAAGAGCGACATGAGAAGAAGAAACGGACCGATCCCGCGAGAGGCGAGGAAGTAATCCGCAGAAGTTCCTCGGAAAGAGCGACTGCTAAAAAGTCCAAGCCCCAGAAGTAGACCCAGATAACAAACGACGATGACGACGGTAATCATGCCCGAACTCATGCGTCACCCCCGGTTGTTGATGATGCGTCGGTTTCGCCCTCGAGTCCTTTGGGCCAGTAGAACTTGACCGCCATCGCCCAGAGGGTGGCAGCCGCGATGGAGACACCTGCCTGATACGCGAGGCCGATGGGGATAAACCCGAAGACAAGCGGGTCGATTCGATCCCACCACCAGAAGTCCTGATGAGCGAGTGCGAGCAGGACAATCATCGCGTAAACAAGTTTCTTCATTTGGTTGTACTCTTGGCCATCGGAAACGGGTCCGGTAGTTTGACCCAACGGCGGAGTTCGTCAAATACGTCGTCGACGCCTTCGCTGAAGACGTCGCCAATGAGCAGGCGGACGATGTGGTCGCGGTATTGGGGGCACTGTTTATTGAATTTCCCGAAACTGAAGGCGTCATCGTAGAATGCGTAGATAAGCTGGCGAATGTTGTGCAAGCCTGCGAGCAGTTCGGGGGCGAAGACACCGAGCTTCTCGGCGCTCGTGTCGCCAGCGTCTAGGGCTGCGTGGATCGCGTCGGCGGCCATCTCGCCCGATTTCAGCGCGAGGAAAACCCCCGATGAATAGACCGGATCAAGAAACGCGAACGCGTCCCCAATGAGCACCCAACCGTCGCCGGCGATCTTCGTCGCGCGGTAGGAAAAGTCGCGCGTGACGAAGGCGGACGAAATGCGCTCAGCGCCTTTCAGGCGCCACCTGACCCCCGGACAGTTCGCGATTTCCTCGTCGAGCGTTGCAAGCGGATCATCGCCGCGACCGGTGAACAGGTAAGAAGGCGGAGCGACAACGCCAATACTTGTCATGTCGCCCGGTAGCGGGATCGACCAGAACCAACCCTTTCGATCCGGCGTGTGAATGATAATTGTCCCGCCGGCGTTTCGACCGCCGTCGCTGTGTGCGCCTTTGTAGTAGGCGTAGATCGATGCGTTCTTAAGATCGGGGTCCGCAACACGAAGCCCAAGCTGTAGCGATAGAAGCGTGTTCATCCCCGTCGCATCAACGACGACCTTCGCGCTGATCGCTTCGTCTCCACTCGTCTTCACGCCAACAGCCCGATCGCCCTCGAAAAGAACTTCCGTGACCCCAACCCCTTCGCGAACCTCGACGCCGTGCTCACGAGCGTTGTCGAGCATCATCTTGTCGAACTTGTCGCGAGGCACCTGCCAGGTCTTGGACCACTCGCCGGGATCGCGATCGGTGAAGTAGTAGGGCTGGGAGTCTTTCCCGGAAGCGGAGACGAACTGAACGCTCTCTTTCGTTGGAAAACCGGCGGCTTTGAGTTTGTCGAGGATGCAAAGACGCTTGAATGTCGGGTACGTCTGCGGCATGAGCGATTCGCCGATGTGGGGACGCGGGAAACGCGAGCGCTCAAGGATGAGAACGCGACGAC
>JAJRUK010000344.1 GCA_024277835.1 Planctomycetota bacterium
CCCATCGACGAGGAGACCCGTTCCGTTTTCCGTGACGTGGTTCGCTTCGATACGGTTCCGATCGCCGCTAACGCGGATGCCTGCCGCGCCAGACGCAGAAATGCTCAATCTGCGAACAACCCCGTCCGAACCTACACGAACACCGTCGCCGCTGATCCCACCGATGGACAAATCCTCGAACCGACTATTCCTCGAACTGCTGGCGTTGATCCCGTTCCCGTCCCACCCGGTAATCGAACCGTTTCTAATCGTTGTCCGTCTTCGAGAGTTGAAGATAACAACGGCATCGAGCGATCCTGCTCCTGACTCGAGGCAGAACCCGTTCAGATCAAGCGTGACATCGTCTGCGTCGATGATGATCCCGTGCTGCCCGGCCACGCCAGTCAGTGGACTCGTAAGAACGTAAGAGCCACATTGGCTAATCGTATAGGGCAGCGTGATGACCTGATTGTTCAGCGTCGTACGATTCGTTGACTGAATCGCACCAGGAGGCGGATTCAGATCCCCAGCACTCACCACCGCTCCCGCGAGAATGGTTGAAGCGATCAGGGCCAGGCTGGCCCATCGAAAACGACTCGGACTTGTTGAATGAAGGTGCATTGTCGGTCTCCCAGCTTCGTTGCGAAGCGTTGTCCTTTGTGGTCCGCGATGCGGCGCGTGATCTGTCCCTTCCGCACGCATCAACCCAAACCCGCGCCCCCACCGCGTCCGGAAAAAATGAACGGGCACCGCGCGAGCAATCCCAACCCGCCATGGTACCGAAATACCGTTCGCGACTCAAACAAATTCTGAAACCCAAAGAGCAAAGATCATCGCGCAACGGGTATAATGAGTTACCGGACTCCGCATGCCCCCCTCGATCCCCCCTTGGTAAAGAGGGGACGGAAGAACAGGCTCGCCAAAGCTGACTGCTTGTTGCTGTATCCATTACAAATGCTCGTATCCGACGGCAATCGTCGAGGCGCGAAAACTGATGCTTTAACGAATTCCACAAACAACTCTCCGTCGATGCGAAACACGTTCTATTGGCGCCCGCTGATGCAACACTTGCCTCGCCGCAAACCCAAATGTACCGTCCTCCCTATGACAGAGGCCGACCCACCCAACACGTCCGACGATCATCACCACCGGGAAGATGAAAACGGCGATCGCGCCGATGCAAGAAGTCGGCGGGGACTGCGCGACTGGCTGGGGATCAACGCGTCCACGCTCTCGCTTCTCGGCACGATACTGCTGGTCACCGCTGCCACCGAGCTATGGGCACCATTGGTCCCGCAATATCTCAAAAACCTCCAGACCAAAGCAGGCGGCGGCACCGGCGAGGGCGGCGGAATAATTACTATTCTGCTGGTTGGCGCGTATGGGTTCTACCGCGACGCGCTTGAGGCCATCAACTACTACCTCGGCGGCGCGATCGGTGGCTACCTTAACACGCGGCGGGCGCTTCTTCTTTTCAACTTTCTACCGATCGTCGGCCTCGTCATCCTTGCGACGTGGGACTCTACGGTCGCCGTATTTGTTGCGATCCCCTTCATCTTTGCGTGGAACACCATCGCCGGACCCGCGACTGTGACGATCGTCGGCGACGCCCTACCACCAGATCGACGCACGATGGCGTTTTCGCTGCAACACATTTTTCGCCGCGTCGCGCGAATCGGAGCATACGCCCTCGCCGCCCCTTTCGTGTGGACGCTCGGAAAAGAAGGCGGCGTGCGAGCCAACGCAGCCATTGCGATCGTGTTTGTTATCGGCGCGGCGCTTCTGCAATGGAAGTTTATGAAGACCGCAAGTCGCGACAAGAAAATGGTCCTGCGAAAGCCACGCCATTTGTTTCGACGATTCGATCCGAATCTAAAACGCCTGCTCGCCGCTGACATCGCCGCTCGGTGGGCCGAGGGAATGATCGAACCCTTCGTCATCCTGTTTTGCATTCCAATCATCGAAGCGGAGCACGGGCAAGCAACGGTGATCTATCAATCAGTCCTGCTATCAATCATGGCGGCGACAAGCATGGCCTGCTATCTAATCATCGGCCCGCTCGCCAGCCGCGAAGGACTCGCAAAAAAACCCTACATCGGCCTTACTTTTTTCTTCTTCGCGATATTCCCCATCAGCTTGATCGTCTTGGGCGAAGCGTTTGGAACCATCGGCCTTGCGTTTGCCTTTGCGATCGGAGGAATGCGCGAAATCGGCGAGCCGGCCCGCAAAGCGATGATCGCAGACCTCGTCCCGCCAGATGTCAAAACGCAGGCGATCGGTTTGTATTGGAGCGCTCGAAGTGTGGCCGTCATGCTCGCAGCCCCCGTCGCCGCAGGCCTATGGATCGCGGGAAACAACTTCCGCGAAGGGTTCGGACCGACCCTCGCCTTCTCGATCGCAACACTCTTAGGCGTCATCGGAGCCAGCGTGTTCTTCGTGCGTTTCGGGAAAATCGACAACGAGGCGACAACGTTCGATAGCAAGTGACAGTCAACGACACTCGGCCTCATCTTCCGTCCGGTTCTAGGCCTCTGTCGTCCGTCCGGGCTTGGGTCTCTTTCTTCCGTCCCCCCTTTACCAAGGGGGGATCGAGGGGGGTTGCCAGCGTCACATGAATGTTAGATGCTCTAAGAACGTGTGTGAATAGGGCGGGAACGAACCGAGCCGCGACCGTGAGGGAGCGATACTGAAACGGTTCCCCTGGTTCGGACGAATCGGTTCCTTACGGTCGCGGCTCGGTTCAGGGCTTCTCACGCACGTCCTAAGTTCGGCGCAATTCACGCAACAGCGTATCGCGCCCCGCAAGAAGCTCTTCCACCGGTCGCTGTCCGTCTGCGCGACGAAGAATATAGGGGCCACCGTACTCAAGCGATCGTAGAACATCGAGCACGCCGAGAAGATCAACCTCGCCCTCACCGAGTCCGGTTTCTTGACCGGCCCGCTCTTGGCCTCCAGCGAGCGCGTCGCGCGCATGAAAAAGTGTGATGTGCTCCGCGTAGCGCTCGATCGCATCGAGCGGATTGATTCCGCGCATGACCATCGCGGCGGGATCCCATCCAACCTTCAGCGAAGGACAACCAACCGCTTGAAGCGTCTCGTAAATGCAATCGCCGGGATCACTGGAACGAATCGCAAATCGAACCCGACACGCGTCAGCCACCTCTCCAATGCGCGACAAGCCCTCCATCGCAAGCGAAGAAAGTTCGCCCGTATCGGGATGGGCGAGCGCCCCGACAGACGCGGTCACAACGCCAACGCCGACATCGCGAGCGAGTTCGATAATACGCGTCGTTCGCGCGATACGCTCGTCGGCACGAGCGGAGTCGGTCAGACGCATCCCAGGCATGTCAGCTTGCAGCGCGGCAAGGTCCAACCCGAGTCCCGAAACAAACCGCGCGAAATGGCGACGTCCGCTGGGCGTCAGCGATTCGGGGGAAAGATCGCCCGAAACCGTGGGAACTTCGACCGCATCAAACGACATGGCAGCCGCAGCGTTTAGCGCATCTTTGGGCGGCGAAGCAAGGTCGCCGATGTCCAGTCCGATCGATGTTTTGGCCACAATCCGCGCTCCCGCCATGAAAGAAAAACTCAAGCAGCAGCTACTCTATCACGGTCGCGTTCTCTGCCAACCGCTGAAGTCCTACAGATCGATCTGAAGACGACGAACCTCAGACCCCTGATAGAATGCGCTCATCACGCTAGGGACCAAAATGATAAACGGAATAACAATCGCGCTTCCGGCGGCCATCGTCTGCACGGTCCCGAACAGCTCCGGAAAAGCTCGAAGCCAGGTCGCAACCCCCGATACCAACAGCACCGCACCGAACAGCGACGTTACGAAGATCACCACGCGCTGCCGGTTGAGCGCCGAGTACGCCGTTCCCACGAGCATCGAAAGACCTAGCGCCGCGTAGAGAATCGTAGTATCAATGCGGCTGCCCCCGAGGTAATAGAACGTAACGCCCGTCATGATCATCCCACCAAGCACGATAATCGCGTACTTCACCGGGACATAACTGACAGCGCCCAGAATCGCCGCACCACAAACCACATAAAACAATTGGTCCGGTCCAGGACTGGTAAGACGCGCCGTCAGAACCGCACCGAGGGCACCGAACGCAAGAACCACGCAGACTTTCCACATGCGCCACCCGAAGAGCATCAAAATCACGCCCACGACCACTAGCGGAAACCCGCCAGCGTAGTGAACGTCCTGCAAGAACATGACCCACTCATCAACAGACGTAATCATCGTATTGACCCCAACGCCTTATAGCCAAGAAAGCAGAATCCCCAGCGCGCAGACGCGCCGGAATATCCCAGAACGTGCGCCAGTGGCGCACTTACAGCTATAAATTACGATATAACCTAGGACTTGTCCGCGGGTTCCGCTTTATCAGACGAACCCTTGCGAGAAAGAAGCGTCTGCAAGACCAGCGAAGTGACGAGGAACCCGCCAACGACAACCCCGAGCAAAACCGGGTTCTTATTGAACGCCTGATAAGTGTCGGGAACAGAGTGCGTCATAAGAGTGGCTAGACCCGTCGTGACCATGGACGTACCTACAATGGAGGTCGCGATAATGAGCGCCCACCGGACCGCGATTAAACCCATGCATAGTCCCGTAAGTAGCGCCACAATCGCGAGGGCACGGGCGTTATTGGCCGTGGCGATATCGCGGTCGGTCAGGAAATTCCAGAAATTGGAGGCCCAGACGCGCGGATCGCGTAGCAGGTAATCCTTCTGCTCGGTGACGGTCGGAACGACGAAGTTCGTTGTTCCTTCGGGCGTTCGATCGACGACCGAGGCCGTCTCTTGATACTCGACAACGTGCGGAAGCAACTGGTTGTACCCAAACGCCCCCATCGCCACGGACGAAAAGACGATCGCCGCGCCAACACCGATCCATAACTTGAACGTTTGAAACCCAATGATACCGAACAGCAAGGCTCCTGTTAACACACAAATGAGCGGCGCAAACGCCTGACCCGTCAGATTTGAAAACCACAATCCAACAGACCCGCCGAACACGACAAAACCCGTCGTGAGACCGGCGCGCGCAAACTTCGCTCCCAGCACGCTCAGCCCAACCCCCAGCAGTAGAACCACAAGCCCCGCCACCACCTGATTGGTCAACCAGGCAGCGGAACCGCCCTCAAGCTGCCCCACCACATACTGTCTTGTCTGATCCAGAATATTTGCTAGTTCGTCCATCGAAGCATCCTCAAAACCCGAAGGCTATGTCTTTCTACCCCGTGATTCGATGCTCGCCTCGTAATATTTCGTCGAAAAAGGCGCCCAAACATCGTCAATTCCTGCGTTCCGAGACGGCATTCGACCAGGAAACCCACCCCGAGAAGCCTATGCACTATCCGGGGATCGTAAAGCGGTCCGGGAACGTGGAAATGTCGATCACGGGGTATCCGGCGTCGAGGCGGCCTGTTCTCTGGAAGTTTCTTCGTAGAATCGCGAGTTTGTGAGCGACGAGGTTCTCCTCTTGCTCGAAACCCGGGGCTGACCCCCACCGGATGCGGCCACCTGCGCGATCGGTCGCGACTTCGATATGACTCGCCCGAGGGTCGCCCCTGCCGCCAAAATTGTCGACCAACACGCCCGTGATTTGATTCGCAAAGGGTTCGTTTGAAAGTTCGTGGATCACAGCAAGTCCGGCGCGCAAATCATCGCCATCCCATCGGGAACCGGGCGTCGGCGGGTTGGCAGCGACGCCCTGAACGATGGGCCACATCGGGTCGTAGGCGTAGCGTCCGGGGAGGCGAACGCCCGCACGATCGACGAGCAGAAAATACTCTTTGAGTTGGACAAGTGCTTCGGGCACGCGATAGGTCGCCCGAATCTCAAATCGCCCAGCCGGAAGACGTCGCACGGAGTCGATCTTCGCAATCCAGCCAACGTCGCCAAGCGCGTCGGCGACGGTCTGACACATGTGGTCGGATGTCCATTTATGATCGCGGACGCCGTCGAGACTGGCTTCGAGGTCTGCTCCGGCGAGTGCAACGAGCGACCGGGGAAGATCAACAAACGTGAAGGTCGGCTGATCCACCTCGCTAAGGATCAATTCTTCCGTATGGGAATCCAGACGAGTGACGCCATAAGAAGCGCCCGCCGCGACGGCAACCGTAGCAACCACAAACAAACTCGTCCGCGCGATGCCGCGCCGTGTGCCCTCTTCGATCGACGACCATCCGGGCAACTTGGACCAGACGGAAGCCCCCGCTTTTTTCTTTTTCTTTCGTGCCACTTGTGCCCTTTTGGTTGTTAGAACGAGGCTAGCGATAACTCAACGACGCGCTGACAGAGCTGCGCGAAGTCGATGCCGACTCTCGCTGCGGCTTTTGGCACGAGCGAGTGACTCGTAAATCCCGGTATCGTGTTGACTTCCAACAGTTCCAGCTCTCCCGTAGTTTCGTCCAGCATCCAGTCAACCCGTGAGAGAACGCGACAGCCCAGTGCCCGATGCACGATGAGGCTAAGCTCCTGAACGCGCGTAACAGCATCACCAGGGATGTCCAAGTCAAACAGGTACTCGGTGTCGTCGTCGAGATACTTCGCCTGATAGTCGTAGAACTCTCGCTTGGTTCGGATTTCGCAAACCGGAAGCGCTTCATCGCCGAGGATGCCCACGGTTAACTCCGGTCCGCGGACGAACCGTTCGATAAGCGCTTCGCCGTACTTCGCGACGACCTGATTTGCTGCGACCTGGAGAGCGCCCTTGGATCGAGCGATGGTCATATCGACGCTGCTGCCCGAATCGACAGGTTTAACGACGGCGGGAACGCCCATGCGATCGGCCACGCCTTCAACATTGTCCTTTGAGATAACTTCAAAAGCCGGGGTCTTCACGCTCGCGTCGATCGCAAGCTGCTTCGTTGTTGCCTTGTTCATCGCGGCGCGAGAGGCGTCCGCGCCGCAACCGCTATAGCGAATGCCGCGCCGATCCAACTCCTGCTGAACCGCGCCGTCTTCGCCGAACTCCCCGTGGAGGGCGATAAAAACGAAATCGACCGGAATATCGAGCGCGGCGAGGTCATCTGACGAGATGTCACGCATGATGGGGCGGTGTCCGAGTTTCGATAGCGCTTCATGGACAGCAGCACCGCTTTGCAGGCTGACGTCGCGCTCTGCGCCGGGACCGCCGGCGAGAACCAGCATATCGAGAGGCTCTATCCAGCGGTGCGAGCGCGGCGCGATGCGCCTGACAGATCGTGCCTTTGGTTTCGCGATCGCGGTTGTATCTATGATCGCCATAAGACAAGACTCCCTTGTGTGGTCGGACGCCAGATGTCCACCTCAACCTCAAGATCGATGTCGAACTCCTTGGATACACGTTCACGAACAACATCGATCAACGCAATGACGTCTGACGCGGTGGCTGACTTTCCTGCGACGATGAAGTTCGCGTGACGCTCGGACACGCTGGCGTCACCAACAGAAGTCCCCTTAAGCCCAGCCCGGTCGATGAGCGCACCCGCAGCATGACCCGGCGGGTTCTTGAAAATGCAGCCAGCGCTATTCTCCGCAATGGGCTGAGATTCTACTTTGCCGGCCATGATTTCGTCGAACCGGTTGCGGGTTCGCTGCGGATCGCCGTCGGGCAACTCAAGCTCGACCGACGTTACAATGAGGCCATCGAGTTTCGATCGCCGGTATCCGAATTCGAGCACGTCGCTAGGGCGATCTTCGGTGGTTCCGTCTCGACTTACAACACGGACCGTCTTCACGACGTCGCTGAATTCGCCGTGAGCGCCACCAGCGTTCATGCGTGTTGCCCCCCCAACCGTCGCGGGAATACCAGCCATGCACTCAAGACCGGTGCGACCTTCGTAACTTTGTTCGCGGGCGAAAGGCATCAGATCGACCCCCGCGCCGACGCGACATCGGTCGCCATCTTGCAAAACGCGTTTGAAGGCCGGCGCATCCAATCGCACGACAACGCCATCGAATCCGTCGTCGCTAACGAGCACGTTCGCACCTGCACCAAGCACCTTAACGGGCACGCCTTCACGCCGGGTACACAGAAGGAGCTTTGATAACTGCTTTTCGTCACGCGGACGGAACAGGTATCGCGCTCGCCCCCCCAGGCGAAACCACGTCAGCTTGGTCATCGGAGCGTTCTGCTCGATCTGATTTGAGAAGTCTTGCCACCAACTCATCCGCGATCTTCCATACGTCGCCTGCGCCAACGGTCATTACCAAATCGCCCGGTTCGAGCTGACTCGCAACGACCTCAGCCACATCATTCATATCCGGGATGTATCGCCCGGGACAACCCGCGGCAACCATCTTATCCACAAGTTGCTTTGACGCACTCTCCTGCCCGGATTGCTCCTCTCGCGCTCCGTACACATCTGTCACAATCACTTTATGCGCATCGCCAAAGCTTGCCGCGAACATGGACATGAAATGCATCGTACGGGCGGTCTGATGCGGTTGAAAAATGACCCAAAGGCGGCGCGGAAGATGCAACTCGCGTGCGGCGTCGAGCGTCACGCGGATTTCTGTCGGGTGATGGGCGTAGTCATCGACGACGGTCACTCCGTCCCACGTCCCGCGACAGGTCAGCCGCCGATCCATGCCACTGAAGTCCGGGAGCGCTTTCGCGATCTTGTCTGCATCAGCCCCGGCGTGATGCGCGAGGGCAATCGCGGCGAGTGCGTTGCTAACCATGTAGCGACCCGGCAGCGAAAGTCGGGTCGCGCAATAACCTTGGCCTTGATAAACGACATCAAACGAAAAGCATCCCCGATCGCTTTTCAAGTTCGCCGCTTGCCAGTCTGCTTCTGATTCAACCCCGAATGTTTCAACGAGAGCATGACACGACTCAGCCGCCGCGACCGCGCACTTGTCTTCGCCGTTGCACACCAGGACGCCGCCCGACTCGACGTTGGACGCGAACTCCGCGAACGCGCCGACGATTTCGTCAAGATCGCGATAGCAGTCCAGGTGATCCGGCTCGACGTTTAAGATGGCTGCGAACTTGGGATACAATCTCAAAAACGATCGATCGAACTCGCACGACTCGACGATAAAGTGTGGCCCGGTCCCGATAGAACTGTTTCCGCCGAGTTGGGCGGATCGCGCGCCGATCGCAAAGGCGGGCGACAACCCCGCTCGCTGAAAAAGATAAGCGGCCATGCCCGAGGTCGTGCTCTTGCCGTGTGTGCCGGCGATGGCGACGCCCTCGCGAAGTCCCATGAGTCCGCCGAGTAGTTCTGCGTATTTCAAAACGGGAAGCGCTCTCGAACGAGCCGCCCGCATTTCGGGATTGGTCTCGGGAATCGCGGCGCTGGCGACAACCAGTCTCACCTCGTCATCGACCTGCGACCCCGAGTGCCCGACCGCGACGCGCACCCCGGACGCGACAAGCTCGCCCATTCCGTCGAAGGGAGTCAGGTCGGACCCGGACACCTTCGCGCCGAAGTCTTTGAGAATCGCTGCCGCCCCACTCATACCGCTACCGCCGATGCCGACCATGTGTACGCGAAGATCACGAAGGTCTGGAAGAAAGACGACGGAGCGCGTCGAATTGCACGCAGACCCCTCTACTTCTTTTCGCATGGCGATCCCTCGTTATGCGAGGCGGGTTGGACGCTTGGGTGCTCTTCAACCGCGCGGCAGAGACCGGAACCCACAAGCGTTACAGTTTGTTATCGGGAAGCGCTTCACAGAAGCTACACCGTTTCATGTAGCGCTACCACTTGCGACAGTTTGAGAATCCGATCCGCAATCGCCGCCCCCGCGTCGATGCGCCCCAGCTCTTTGGCTGCCGCCCCCATCCGGTCGCGCAAATCGCTGTCAACCATGAGCGACCTTAGCGATCCCCAAAGCGCGGGACCCTTTTTTTCTGGCGAAATCTCGTCGAGCAAAATCTGCGCGGCGGATGCTTGCGCCAAGCATCGTGCGTTCTCCAACTGATGCTGATCTCTATGATAGGGGTAGGGAAGCAGGATGGAAGGGCGTCCCAGTGCGGTTATTTCTGCGAGGGTCGATGCGCCGGCGCGAGAAACGACGAGATCGGCCGCGGCGAGGGCGTCGGCCATGCGGTCCGTGAAGGCGAGGACGGTTGCCGAGATTTTTTTCTCTGCGTAGGCGTTTTTCACGCGAGCAAGGTCTGCATCGCCGGTCAGGTGGAGTAGCTGCCAGTCTTTTTGAGCGGCAAGCTTCTCGACGATGGCGATGAGGGCGTCGTTGATTGATCGCGCGCCCTGCGACGCTCCGGTGACCAAAAGCGTTTTCTTATTCGGCGCGATTTTGAAAGCTTCGACGCCCGCTTCGCGGGTCGCGCCGCGGAAAGCGGGTCGAATCGGACAGCCAACAATGGCTAGCTCGCAAGGCTTGAGGAACGTTCGCGTCGCTTCCCACTGTGCGAAAACAACTCTCACACGACCGGCGAGGAACCGATTCGCTTTGCCGGGTTTTGCGTCGGGGTTGAGAATGGCTGTCGGGATTCCCGCTCGGTTGGCTTCGAGAATTGCCGGCACGGACGCAAGCCCCCCTGTTCCCAGTACGAAAATCGGCGATCGGGCGGAGATTCTTTCGCAGCATAGATATCTTGCGGAGCGCCACCCCTTGATGATGGAAGGCCAGCGCCAGGGGTGCTTCGAGATTTGACGGAGGGGTTGGCGGACGACCTCGAACTCCGACCGACCCAGAATTCGCTCGTCAACGCGGCGGTCGGTGCAGAAGAATAAGAACTGGCAGTCGGGAACCCGATCTCGCAGTGCTTCGGCGATTGCCAGGGCCGGGTAGATATGCCCACCGGTACC
>JAJRUK010000345.1 GCA_024277835.1 Planctomycetota bacterium
CGCGATAACGCTAGGCCACTCGCTTGTCCCGCAGACCCCGGCCCTCGTTCCGCTGATCCTCGAAGGTGATTTTCACGTCGCGTTATCAGGTATCGCACTCCCCGCTGAGTTGACGGCGCATGTTGCGGACACCAAACCCGCGCGAACAAGTGGCGCACTCCTCTGGACGCACTTCGGAATCAGCGGCCCGGTCACGCTGGATGTGTCACGACATTGGCACCGCGCGAAACTCGAAGACCGCGAAGTCGCGCTCACCGCCAACTTCCTCCCCGGCAAAAACGCTGCTACTGTCGAAGCAAAACTGCTTGAAGTTGCCAAAGACTCGCCAACGATCCAGCTAAACACCGCCCTCGCCCGGCTCATCCCGGCCCGACTCGCCGACGCGATCCTCAACACCCTGAACATCGTACCGACGACCGTCCTCGCCCATCTTCGAAAAGAGGTCCGCCGCCAACTCGCCACCGCCCTCGTCGCCTGGAACCTCCCCGTCAAAGACAGTCGTGGCTACAAATTCGCCGAGGTCACCGCTGGCGGTGTTCCGCTGAGCGAAGTCGATCCGCGATCACTCGAATCGCGAAAATGCCCAGGCCTTTACCTCACCGGCGAAATCCTCGACGTCGATGGCCGGATCGGCGGTTTCAACTTCCAATGGGCCTGGTCTACCGCCCACGTCGTCGCCACCGCGATCGCGCGATCCGACAACTAAAACAGAGCCGCGACCGTAAGGAAGCGATTCGTCTTGGGCGCAAGGAACGCCCGAATCTTCGCTCCCTTACGGTCGCGGCTCTGAAAAACCGGCTGTTCTGGCGGGTTCGAGGACGCAGTTCGGCTAGTGCGTTTATCGTAGAACGCCTTTTTCTGTCCCCAAATCGCCCCCCAGCCCGATGATATCACAACAGAAAAGGGGCGCTAACAATCATGAAAACCGTATTCACCATCCTTGCACTGATTTCCATCGTCTTTGCAGCGGGCTGCGCCTCGACAAGACCCTCTCCTGTGACGCCCGGGGCAGCCAAGATGTACCTCGAGCCAGGCCGCACACATCAGGTTGAGGTTCTCGAGAAATTTGGCACGCCCAACATCGTCACCCGTCGCGACGGCGGCGAGATGTGGGTCTACGACAAAATATCGAGCAACGAAGGCTCGGGCCTACTCGGACTAGGCGGCGGTGGCGGTGGCAGTGGATTGGGCGGCGGAATCTTCGGTGGACTCAGCTCGCGAACGCGCTCCGAGACAACAGTCATGCTGATTGTCTACTTCGACCCAAACGACATCGTATTAGACTACAAAATAACCCAGACGAAGTTCTAAACGTGGACCAGAATCATACAACCCACCCCGAGCCGCAGGCTTTAACCTGCGCGGACGCTCGTACTCTAGGACGCCTCGGAATCAACGAAGACAAAGTGTCGTGCGGCATGGGTAGCATTCGCGTAGCGCGCTGCATGGTCCGCGCTTGCGTGGCTATGCTTTGCGGATGCGCACTGCTCCCCGGATGCACGTCCACCCCCAACCAGGCTGAGCTAAAATTCCTCGAGACCCGCGAACTCGGCATCCCCTACTCGCCCGCTTACGACGCCGCCCTCAACGCCGTCTTCAGCATGGGACTCACGATCACGCATACCGATAAAGGCTCCGGGGTTATCTCAGCCCAATCCGGCGACCACGCCCAGCGAGCAACCATGTCGGCGAAACAGCGATCCGAGCACCCCGTCAAAAAAGTCACGCTCATGGTCCGCCCTCGCACCGACCGAACAACCCAACTCCGCATGAAAGTCCTCATCAACGAGGAGCAGCAACTCGACCGCAACCTGATGACACAAATCTGGCAGCGCATCGAACGCGAAGCCATGCTTGACGCACCGCCGAACCCTCATCGCAACCGAAATCTCGGCAACCACCGCCTCCAACCCAAACGACGATCGCGCCCCAAATTCCAACCAAAATCGTAGCCTAACTCTCACTTACAGGGGGAGGGAAGCAATCAAGACTGAGGATTCACGTTCGCCTCAGCATCGCTCCGCTAAGAGCTTCTCAGCCCGTTCAAGATTACCACGAGTAGCTGCGACATAATGAGCAGCCCCTGCCTCTTCGAACACTTCCAGCGCCGTTCGAAACGCCTCTACTCCCTCCAATAGCGTCTCGTTAGCCCCCTCGAGTTCTCCGAGAACAGATAGCGCGACGCCTAGGTTGCTCTGAGTCGTCGCCCAAGCGAGTGGCATGCAATCACGTGGACGCGCCTTCAACGCACTTCGATAAGCACTCACCGCCGCAGCCAGCCTTTTAGGATCGCTCTCACGATCACCGATATCTCTGAGCACGACGCCCAAGTTGTTCTGAGTCTCGGCCCATAGTAGCGGCGTGCGATCATGAGGACGCTCTTTGAGCGCCTCCCGATACGCAGTCTCAGCCTCCAGCAGCTTTTGCGTACCTGTTTCACGATCACCAAGACCCCTCAGCGCAACACCCAAATTGTTCTGCGTCATCGCCCATGCAAGCGGCATGCGTTCGCGAGTGTATTCCTCTAGCGCTCCGCGAAACACATCCACGGCCTCCAAAAGGTTGTCCACACCGGCCCCACGCTCACCGAGCCTTACGAGCACATTGCCCAAATTGGCCTGCGTTGCCGCCCAATCCAGCGGTACGCGATCGCGAGTTCGCTCCTTCAGCGCCTCCCGATACGCCGCCACTGCCTCCAGAAGTTTCTTGGTCCCACACTCGCGATCGCCAAGAATTACCAACGCGATACCGAGATTGTTCTGAGCCGTCGCCCATTCCAGCGGTACGCGATCACGAGTGTACTCCTTGATCGCATCCCGATACGCAGCCACCGCTTCCGACAACTTCTCAGGACCAGTTTCGCGTCCGCTCAGAGTTACCAAGGCGTTGCCCATATTGCTCTGAATGCGTGCCCAAGCGAACGGCACGCGATTGCGAGCGGATACCCCGAGCGCAGCACGATAGGCCACCACAGCCTCCAACAACTTTTCTGTACCTTTCTCACGCTCGCCCAGAATTGCCAGCGCGTCGCCCAAACCGACCTGAGCATTCGCCCAGTCCCAAGATACGCGATTGCGAGCGTACTCCTTGATCGCCTCCTGGTAGGCAGCCACTGCCGCTAGTAGATTCTCCGTACCACTGTCACGCTGACCAAGACTTGCGAGAGCGTTGGCTTGGCCAACCCGACTCGCCGCCCAACTAACCGGCATCCGATTGCGAGTGTACACCGTAAGCGCCTCGTGATACGCAGCCAATGCTTCAAGCAAATTTCTCTTGCCGCCCTCGCGCTTTCCGATGACGGTCAGTGTGATCCCCAGATTGTACTGAGTCGCAGCCCAAACAAGCGGGTTGCGATCGCGAGGCTCGCGACCCAAGAGCTTACGCCATATCTTAATCCCGGTTTGAATCGCCGCGTTGTCACCCCGTTCCTGTCCTTGATGGTACAACGCTACAGACTGATGGTGCATGAACAGATTTACGAGCTTCGGATCAACATTTTCTGCCAGTTCTGACGCTCGGCGGAAATGTTCGGCCGCCCCGCAATAATCGAGCTCCGCCATTGCCAAGCCGCCGCGCGCCGCTCGGATCTCGATCGCCCGGGCTAGACTCGTCTTCGCATTCTCTGCAGCGACGGAAGATGCTCTAAGGTCAAGTTCCTCACACTCCGCAAGAATCGCGTCAGATCGCGAATAGTCACCTGACTCCGTAGCCTCTCGGGACTCTGCGAACCTTGCCTTTATCGTTTCATCGCTGGCGGGAAGCGAAGCAAGGCGATCAAGAACACGCAAGTGCTGCCGCGCGATCCTCGCCAACACCTCCGGCCAACGTTCTGGCGCGACCTGCTTCTCTCCCAGTGTCTCAAGGAAAAAACCGACAGCAGCTTGCGAAATACCAAGCTCCCGCGACAACTTTGCGATACGCGCCTCGTGAGTCTTCTCAACAGCGAGGAGATGGTCGATGATAGCTTGGGTTCGATCGTCGGTTGCCTGCGTCCGTTCGTCTATTCGCCCAAGTCGATCGAGAACTAACGGAAGGCTCGCCGCAACCTTCTCGAGCAGCCCACAAGCCCCATCGGTCTTCTGCGACTGGTGCGCTATCTCCTCGCGGATTGAACCCACAACGTCCTCAACCCGC
This sequence comes from Planctomycetota bacterium, assembly GCA_024277835.1. Classification (GTDB taxonomy): domain Bacteria; phylum Planctomycetota; class Phycisphaerae; order UBA1845; family UBA1845; genus JAJRUK01. The sequence continues at coordinate 4,135 of JAJRUK010000345.1, forward strand.
AATACGCCCGACGCAGCGATCGCCGAATTCTTCGCAGCAAAGTCGATCTGCTGCAGCATCATGACGCGGTTCGCGCGCATGCGCGCGGCGAACTCCGCAAAGCCGCGCGAGACGTCGGACCGGCGCACGGCGAGGCCGCGCACGCCGATCGCGGGCATCTGGGCGCGCCGGAACGCCTCCGCAGCCGGCCCGTACACCGCCATCTCCGCGCGCGACCCGCCTGCGACGCCGCGGCCCTCGCCGCGGCTCACGCTCTCTGCGTGCAGGCGCTCGTC
>JAJRUK010000346.1 GCA_024277835.1 Planctomycetota bacterium
AAGTTACTTCGAGTTCTACTGCCAGGAGCGGATTCACCAGTCACTGGATTACCGCACGCCGTCGTCGGTGTACCAACAGAAAGCGGGCGTCAATTCGATCAAACCATCAAGCGAGAGGTGAGCCGAGGACGAAAAAGTTGATGAAGTGTCTCGGATCACGAGCGGGGACGCTGACTGGACATGCGCACCCCTTGCCTGTCACAGGTGGCCGGCGACGAGGCCCTTTGGGGGCCTCGCCGGCCACTGAGTCCATACCACTATTCACCCCACTCCGCTGTCCAACCATTGGGGTCCACCTCACACCGTCACGCGTCAGGGAGTGTGACAGCGCCTCCTTCACGATACGCGGTGCGAGGTCGGGCTTGTCATCTGAGACGTTCTTCGCCAGAGATTCGACCCACCAATGACGTTCTGGCTCAGTTCTGGGTACGAGTCGGCAGACGATATCGACGGCCCGTTCATTCCATTGCGATAGACCCATTAAGGCTTGGATGATGACGTTGTCTCTGGAAGAATCTGTCAGCCAGTACCGTTCGATCAGTGATAGACAATCGTCGCGGCAAAATGTCCACGCTCCGCGAAGCACCAACACCATCGGCCACAAGGACTCAGCAGGCCATTGCATCGCCGCCGGCAGTTGGGTTCCCTTCAGCTCGCGAAACCAGGCTTCGTTTCCCTGAACCGCAGCGAGTGCCCGACCTCGGTCTTCTTCGTCGTTGAGCCTCGAAGCAACATGGACGACTTCGCCTTCTGTTGGCTGTCGTTGTTGGCCCAAAAAATCGAGCAACAAGTAACGCACGTGCAGCCGCAGCTTTGAGGAGAACAGCCCATCTAATTCTTGCTCGTACTTCTTGGGATTGGCTTCCCGCAAATACGCCAGAACTGACCAAAGAGTCGGGCGAACAAGAATCGCATCCTGCCGATCCAGAACGTGTTGGCACAAGGACTCATCTGACTTGGCAAAGAGCCTCGCTCTGGCGTGCTCTAACAGGGTTTGATGGCGAAAGCCAATCTGCAACCCATCTCGTGTCAGCACGTGTGCGGAAATGAGATCGTCAATCGCTGCCCCGTCGGCCTCGAATCGCGCCGCCGGTGCCCACAGACTTTCGGACCTTGTCAGGGGCTCGGTGAATTTGTACACAAACTCGCGCCGATCCCCAGTGTTGATGCTACGCGTCCAGAGATCGTCAAGCATGTGCTGGTAACTCTGGGAGACATCGGCGTTGCCGGTCTCTTGGTATTGTTGCAAGAAGACACTGAGATGCTGAGGGGTGCGCAGGATGTCACGAAAAGACTCCGGCCACTCGTTGCAATTCTGGAGGCCGTTTCGCTCAAGTTGAACGACCACCTGATCCCATGCGGGGAGTTGCAGAGAAACCACTTGAGGTTCCAACACCGTGAAACGCACGTCGTGTTCATACTCAAATTCCCTGCACGAGCAGACAATCCATACATTGGGGATAGCAACGCAGCGATCGATGAACGAAAGCACTTCATTCAGTCGATCGGAATGCAGATCAACGAGCCCGGCCAACGCATCGAGTTGATCGATGATCACAATCACCGGATTCTCGTTCGCGATGATTGCTATCGCATCAAGAACTGGTATGTCGACCGCGCATTGCGACTTCAAGGATTCCTCAAAAGTTACTCCTGTCGCCGTCAAATCCGCTTTGATCGCCAACGTTGCGAAGCCGTGATCGACACATTCGTGCGAGAACTTCGCGAGAAGTGCGGTCTTGCCCGAACCCGGCGATCCCAACACACAAACCAAGCGGTTTTTGTCCACGCCGACGATTCTCTGAAGTTCGCGTTCTACGTCACGGGGAATCCAGGCCGCTGGTCCGACCTCCCGGCTCAACAGATTCTTTGCGGGGCGTTCGATTGCAGCCTTGAGTTCTTCGATGGAGTATTCAGTCCGAGCCTCGCGGTTTTTAGGGGAATGCGTCTGTTGCTGCATTCCCGCTTCGCGTGCTGGCACTTCCATCGCTTTATGGAACACACTCGCCGGCGGTTGGTGATGAAAGAGTAACTCGACCGCAAATGCAGCGGCATTCGCGGTCGCACGTGGTTGCCAGCCTTCAGCATCTCGATCGGATTTGCGATCATCACAAAAGTCACTGATCCCACGAATGACACGGGCGGAAGTGCTGCAGAATCTTGCTGCACTCAGGAAGCCGTAGCCTTCCATTTCGACGCAGAGTGCATCTCCAAAGTTCTGTTGCAAGAATCGATAGGTCTCTGACTTCTCGCTTGCGACAACCTGCTCTCCCGCCGCTGTCGGACCCACAAACGCGCTCAGTTGCTTCGGAGGCAATTCGTCGCGAGGTTCGATTCGGCCGATCCACGACTTTCGACGGCAGACAGCACGGGCACGTTGCTCAAGTCCAGTGTTCGCCCACTCAAGTATGGGACGCACTTCAAAACTGTCCGCCGCTTTCCCCGCGTGATATCCGTAGATTTTGGTCGAAACGACAACATCTCCCAAGTCAACGTCTTTCAGGCCACCTGCGACACCAACAAACAGCACCACATCCGGGTCTAAGTAGTTGACGGCGTCGTGTACAATGTGCGTTGCTGCAGCATTTCCGATCCCGCATTCCGCGACCGCAACATTCCACTGAACAAGTCCACCGTCAAAGCGTCCACAATCGTACACGACGCCACTCGCCGAACAGACTTCGTCGAGATTTCGCAAATGGCAGGTCACTGCTTCTGCCTCAAGCCCCATTGCAGTCACGATGACAACGCTACGGCGTTCACGCTCGACGGAACTGACGGAATTCAATTGCCCGGAATCCACCGCTGGTCCTCGCCTGTTCTCACTTGAATGTCGCGCCGTCAAATGCGTCGCAGCAAGTGTAACAAGTGATTCGTTTCCCTGGTCGGCGCATCAGCACCACACTTACGCAATGACGAGAGGGCGTTGCGATAGCCGCTAGCGTGCCACCCGAGCCGGCGTCAAGGACATGATGGTGTCGACCGCGTCTGTGTTGATGGGGCAGACGTGTCGCTCGCGAATCTTGAAGAGGTTCAGGTATCCGACCGGCTGGGCGGTCCACGCGTCGCCGGTTCGTTCGTAGACGTAGAACAGTTGGCCGTCGGTGACGAGGATCTTGTCGCACTCGTCGAGGGCAAGCGTCGAGACGTATCGCTCTGCCTGCGCCAGAACATCCTGCAGCCCGTGGCCGATCACCTTGGCCTCACACACCAGTTTGCAATGACGTTCGTCGGTGGGCGTCTTCCAGAAGACCGCCAAGTCGATTTTGTGCCATTCGATGGCCAGCAGTTGTTCAGACCAGCCCAATGCCTTCAGCAACGGCAGAATGACGTGTGCGACGATCTCATGCTCGGCTGGCCGATCGGGCGCCAGGCCCGACGATCGGTACCAATCGATCAGACGACACTGCTTTTCGATCGTTTGGCTGACGCGGTGGGCCGTGTCGTACGCCAGTCCTTTTTGAAACAGTGCCTGCTCCAGTTCATCCATCGACATCGGCTCGCTGGGTGGCTGCGGAAGGTCGGTCAGCTCCCGTTGCTCGCATCGGTCGAAGAGATGCTGAATGCGATCAATCACTGATTTGTCTTTGACGCCGGTGAACGTCGGCATGCGACCGCCGAACAGTCCGCCATCGGCCTGTCGCTGGTCGAGTTCATCGGTCAGTTGATGTTGCCAGATCACCCGGCGGGTGTGTTCGAGATCCCAGCCATAGACATCGTCGAATGTCGTGTTGTGCTCGTATCCGTCCTCAGCCGCCAGCCCGACCGCTTTGACGTGGTGGCCCAGCCGCAGCAGCACCACGTCGCCAGCTTGCACCTCGTTCGCAAACTGCCTGACCTGACCGATCTTGCGGGACGTGAACTCTTCACGGTCGATGACATCTTGATACACCTCCTCGTCAAAGGAACCGTACCTGCCCGGTCCGCAGAACATGACGTCATGATTCAGGAACAGGTCGTCATACGTCCGCCCCGTCTCGCCACAAGCAATCTGCCAGATGTTCATTCCAGCTTCCATCCACACCGAGGATTGACACGGGCGGAGGGTAGCTGTGGCTCTGTGGTAGCCGCAATATGAATATCCGAATTTTAGATATCCGGATGTCCGATACTAAGTTTGGTGCATGCCACGGAGACGCATGCCCAAATCGCCGCACTCGCCGCTGTACCGCCGGTTTCTCCGGGCGATCAAGCAAGCGCGTCAGGATTCGGGGCTGACTCAAGTTGAAGTCGCTGAAAAGATCGGCCGTCCGCAGTCGTTCATCTCGAACTGCGAATCCGGCGAGCGACGCATCGACGTGGCTGAATTCGTGTATCTGTGTAGTGTCTACGGAGTCGAACCGACTCAGGTTCTTGGCGAGATGCAAGAGCATCGCACGAAAAAGTGAACCCCCAGACGCGATAGGTTCGCATCTGGCCGATCCCACCTGATTCATCCTGCGGAATACCGTGAGGAACTGAGTCAGACAATCGTGACACCTGGTTCACCGCCCCGCCCGAAAGCGTTTGCGGAAGCAGGGATCGCAGACACGCTCCCCTTCCGGGCCGTTCGCCTTGTTCGCCCAGATGCCACAGTCAACGCAGTGGTAACGCGCCGAGTTGCCATTGCGTGCCTTGTCTGGAGTCGTCGCATCAATGCAGAATCCGTGTTGAATCCGTTCGTCG
>JAJRUK010000347.1 GCA_024277835.1 Planctomycetota bacterium
CTCGTCGGCGGTAGCGTCCACGAATCGATCATCGTTCGCCGCATCACGACGGACTCGCGCGACCTCCAACCAGGCGACCTGTTCGTCGCCATACGCGGCGATCGGTTTGATGGTCATGCGTATATGTCTCAGGCAGAAACCGGTGGCGCGGTCGCGTGCGTTTCAGACTCCGCAGGTCTTCGCCACGCAGCCAGCATCGGTCAGACGGTCCAAGGGCCGGTCCTCGTTGTGGAAGATACAATCACCGCCCTCGGCGACCTCGCTGCCCACTACCGGCGCAAACATATTCCGGTCGGGATGACGATCGTCGCGGTCACGGGCAGCAATGGCAAGACGACAACGAAGGAAATGCTCGATCATGTTCTGGGCGGGTCGCTTTGCGGTCGGGCGTCGATTAAGAGTTACAACAACCACATCGGCGTTCCCCTTACGCTGCTCTCCGCCGAGGCGGACGATCGATATCTCATCGTTGAAGTCGGCAGCAACTCCCCGGGTGAGATCGAGATGCTCACGGAGATCGTCGCCCCGCATGTCGCGGTGATTACCTCCATTGGCGAAGCTCATCTCGAAGGTCTTGGCGATTTGCAATCCGTCGCGGCTGAGAAGACGTCGATCATGGATCACGTATTGGAGGGCGGTCTTGCGGTTGTGAATGTTGACCGCCCGGAGATTCGACCGTTCTTGGAAAAGTACCCCACTCTGCGAATTTTTACGGTCGGCCAAAGTCCCTATGCTCAGCTTTCCGTTGCGAATGCGTCGTCGTCGATCGAGAAAACGACCTTCGAGCTAGAGGGACGCTTTCAAATCGAGCTGCCTATGCCCGGCACGCACCACGCGACCAACGCAGCCGCCGCTTTCGCCGTGGCGCGATGGTTTGGCGTCGCGGTCGAAGATATTGTCTCTTCACTTTCGACTTTTTCTCCGCCAGAGGGGCGCACGCATCGCATCGAAGCGGGCGGAGTCACGGTGATCGACGACGCCTACAACGCCAATCCGTCCAGCGTCCTTGCGGCAATCGACGCACTCACCGGCGGGACGACGTCTCGAAAGGTGTTCGTGCTCGGCGATATGCTCGAACTCGGCGGGGAAGCGAGCGAGTGTCACGACCGCGTCGTCAGGGCGGCGATGGCGGCGGGCGTCGATGTCCTGGTCGCCGTCGGCAAACGCACACTAAGAGCAGCCACCCATCTCTCGCCGAACTTTGGTCGCGCAATGGTTGTGTCTTGCGTTGATACCGACACCGCCGTCGAGCTTGTCGATGACATCGTGACATCGGGTGACACGGTCTGGGTCAAGGGTTCGCGTGCGATGCAGTTGGATCGCGTTGTATCGAGGCTGTCGCGTCGCATTAGCAAACCGGTTTCCGTCGTTTAGACTTTAAGCAAGAGAAAGCGTCACTTCGTGCTTTATCATCTTCTGCATCGAATCTTCGAGGGAAAACATTACGCTTATGAGAACGTTCTCTTCCGCGGCGCATGTGCAGCCGTCTTCGCCTTTCTGATTATCCTAACGCTTGCCCCGGGAATGATCCGCCGACTCATCAAGTGGAAGCTCGGCGACAGGCCAGAGTTCGATCACGCCTCGCTCAACGAGCTAACGCGAGACAAAGCAAACGTCCCGACGATGGGCGGGATGCTCATGCTCGCAGCCGTCGCCGTCGCGGTTCTTTTGCTGTCTGATCTAACGAACTTCTATGTGCGCATGAGTTTGGTCTGTCTTGTCTGGCTTGGCGCGCTCGGTGCCGCGGACGATTGGCTGAAGCTGACCGCTGGTCAACAGGACGGCTCTCGGCACGGCCTGCGAACCGTCGAAAAGCTGCTATTTCAGATCGGTCTGGGGATCGTGCTGGGTTATTTCATTTTCAAACACGGTGGCCACAACTACGCGGTGATGAGTCCGCTTGTGCAAGAGGGGACCATCCCCGCGTACAAAATTCTGAGCGTTCCGTTTTATAAAACCGGACTTCCGCTCTCCGCGATTGCGTTTATGGTTGTTACGGTGTTCGTGATGACCGGTACGTCCAACGCGGTGAATCTAACCGATGGTATGGATGGGTTGGCGGCTGGATGCGTTGCGGTTTGCGCGTTGGTGTTCGCGGTGTTGTCGTATGTCGTAGGGACGGAGGATGTCGCCGCGAAACTATTGATGCTTCATGTCCCAAAGACAGACGAGCTGGTGATTTTGTGTGGTGCGATCATGGGCGCTTGCATGGGGTTTCTTTGGTACAACTGCCATCCCGCCAAGGTCTTCATGGGCGACACGGGCTCGCTGCCGCTTGGCGGGTTGATCGGGTTTGTTGCGGTCGTGACCCGGCAGGAGCTAATGTTGTTCATCGCTGGCGGCGTCTTTGTTATCGAAGCCCTCTCGGTGATGATGCAGGTTGGCTATTTCAAGTGGACAGGCGGTCGCCGCATTTTCCGATGCGCCCCCATCCACCACCACTTCCACCTCGGCGGTTGGAGTGAACCGCAGACGGTTGTAAGATTCTGGCTACTGTCAGCGATGTTTGCGTTCGCCGCGCTTGCGACGATCAAGTTGCGGTGAGACGGATGTATACGCGGTGTTGGACCTGTTTCTTGCTGCGGAGCGTCCCAAAGCAGAGCACGCTTCGCAACACGAAGCCCCGAAAGGGGTGAAGCCGAATGGCTCAGACCAACCAGCCATCCACTCCTGTTTAGTCGGACTCCGTTCCTTCGCCGAGCTGAAACTTTCGCATGAAATCGCGATCGATCCAATCCTTGAGTCGCAGCACCCACCGCCCGCCGAAGCTTACCCCGAGCTTGCACCCGATCGCGTACCCGTCTCCCATATTCAGAAGCGTTAGGAACTCGCGCTGCGGGGCGTATTCCCGAAGCGATTCTCCGCAAAGGTGCGACCGCAGATTCTCCGTAAGAATTGGTCCCTGTCGAACCGCATAGACCCCGGCCTTGGGCGTGTCGGGGTGCTCGATGAGCGTTCCACAATCACCCACCGCAAAACAATCGTCGTTGTCCTTGAATTGAAGCGTAGAGCGAATCGAAATGAAACCGCGAGTATCGGTCTCGATCCCTGGTGAGTTTACAAACAGCGGATGGCTGACCGGACCCGTGACCCACAAGACCGCGTCAGCGTCTGCGCGTTCGCCCGACTCGGTAACCGCTCCATTATCATCCAACGCAACAACGCGCACGTCGTTCTTGATAACGATCCCGCGAGTCGTAGCCAATCGCTCCACCCGTCGAATGAGCGAATCAGGATAACGCGGAAGAATGCGCGAGCCGCTATTGAAAAGCGTGACCGCGATCGCCTTTCCAGTTTCCCGCCACAACCGAACCTGCGCACAAAACGCAAGCTCAACACCAGCAACCCCGGCCCCGACCACCAGAAGTCGAAACGGTTGATCCCCACGATGCTCACCCGCCCGCACGATCAGTCCCGCGATCCCATCAAGGAGCTTGCGAAGAGGCCTTGTCGGCAGAGCATGCTCGCCAACCCCCGAAAGCTCCCGACCCAACAGCGTTGAACCGATATTGAACGACGCAACGTCGTACCCGATCACCTCGCCGCCAGCGAGTTGGATTTGCTTGGCTGTCGGGTCAATTCGCTCGCAAGTCGCCTCAACAAGCTCAGCTCCGCAAGCCGCAGCCAGCGGACGAAGGTCGATGGAAAGGTCTCGCAAAGCGTAATCGCCCGCAACAAACCCCGGGGCCATCCCGGAATACATCGCGACTCGCTCGGCGGTCACAAGCGTCATGCGACAGTTCGCCGGCGGGTTGGTCGCAAACGCTTTGAGCACCTGAACATGCGCGTGGCCACCCCCGACCAGAAGCAAATGTCTTGCAGGTGTTGCGACGATCATGGATGAGGTATCATAGTCGTCGATGGTAGTCAGGTCACGCTTGTGACGTGTTGGGAATGTAAGAAAGGACCAGCGATGTTGTTTCAACGATCGACAGCCAAGTTAACAGACCCCGAGAAGCTCGCCGCTATTGAGAAAGTTTATCAACAAGCTCGATCGCAGTTTCCCGGAGTCCCCGAAATCGCCGCCAAGGACGTTCTCGCTCGTCAGGAGGCGGGTGAGAACCTCGTGCTCGTTGACGTTCGAACGCCGGAGGAGCGAGAAGTCTCGATGATCGCTGGGGCTATCACGGCTGATCAGTTTGAAGCAGACCCGACCATCGCCGACGGAGCGACGGTTGTTTGCTATTGCACGATCGGCGGACGTAGCGGGATGTATACAAAAAACCTGTGCGAACGTGGGATCAAAGCGGTGAACATGCCCGGAGCCGTGCTCGCATGGTCGCACGCCGGCGGTAAGTTTGTCAATGCTGATGGCCCGACGAAAAAGATCAACACGCACGCCCCGAAGTTTGATCTCGTGGCTGAGGGTTTTGAAGCCGTCTGGTAGTAAGAAATCTCGCCGTGCAGTGCAAGTAGAATTGTCATGTCACCCTCCTGTCATGCGGAGAATCGTATGAGTCGTCCGTTGTTGATGCTCGCCTTGCTGCAAAGTTTGTTTCTTGCGACGTTGGTCGTTGCCCAAACAGAGGGCGACCCGGCGAAGACTGCGCCGCCATCGGACGCGGAGCGGATTGCGCAACTTGGCCGGGCGATCGCGGATGGTGATACGCAAATCGCCGAGATCACCGCCCGCCTCGATGACCCCAACAGCGAATACGCCCTTGCAGAGAAAGCATTCGCGACGATCGACGCCGAACTTGCTGAAGCAAAAAAGGCAGGCGATGGCAAAATCACCGGCGAGGCGCTCGCGGAGCTTGAAAAAAAGAGGCAGTTAGCGCGCGAGCGGTTTGACCTTGCGATTGCAGAGCGAAAAGCCATGCAACAGCAACTGGTCACGTCCAAAAAGAAGAAGGCCACCGATCAGGCGATGCTCGATCGCCTCACCGCACCGCCCGTTGAAGAGGTGGCTGAGGAAAAAGCGGGTTCTCCCGATCAGGCGAAAAAGAGTGACGGTGTTGCCGAGGAGAAAAAACCGGAAGCATCGCCCGACAAGAAAGCGGATAGTGAAGGAAGTAGCGATACAGAGACGAAAACGGAAGCACCGGAAGAGGAGGCGAGCGAAGAGCTTGTCGATGCGCGCCGCGACGCGACGACCAAGAAGCAGGAAGCCAAGCTCGCCGTGCAGGATGCTCGCTCGCTGTCCGACCGGTTGAAGCAGACCGAAGACGACATCGCACTCGAACGAAAATTGCTCTCAACGGCGCAGAAGAAGGAGTCGAACGCGGGGCAGTCGCGCGATTCGCTCAACGCTGATTTGCAGAAGCGGATGGGGGCGGGTGAAACGTGGAGCGAGCTTGCTGCGCTGCGCGAAGAGGCGGCTGATGCTTCACAGCGTTTGCGAGATGCGAGAGAGCAGATACAGCGTCACCGCGATCGAATTGACTTGCTGCAATCTGAGCGAAATGAGCTTCAATCGCAGCAGCTTGCCGCCGCTCGCAACGTGGAAGAAAAGCAGGCGGAGGCATCAGAGGCAGAGAAACAGGTTCAGCGCCTTCAAAACCCACTCTCCCCGGACAACATCCTGAAATGGACGGTTTTGCACGGTCCCAAGGTGCTTTTTGTGATCGTGGGGATGTTTTTGATTCTCACTGGCGCTCGGGTCTTTGAGCGTCGATTTGTGGTTTGGCTTTCGATGACGGCGCGAGGCGGGAACCCGCAAGATCGAGAGAACCGCGCGCGGACGCTTGTCAGCGTGTTTCATAACGCCGTACGCGTTGTCGTGATTGGCGGCGGACTCCTGATGATTGCGAACGAGTTCGGGATCAACATTGTTCCACTTCTTGGTGGTGCAGCGGTCCTGGGTTTGGCCGCGGCGTTTGGTGCTCAGAATCTGATCCGCGATTACTTCTACGGGTTCATTATGATTCTGGAGAACCAGTACACGGTCAACGATGTGATCGAAATCAGCGGTACGTCGGGCGTTGTCGAACGAATTACGCTTCGCATCACGGTGCTGCGCGACTTGCAGGGGATCGTCCATTTTGTGCCGCACGGAACGATCGATAAAGTCAGCAACATGACGCACGGCTGGTCTCGAGCGCTCTTTAGCATCGGGGTTTCTTATAACGAAGACGTCGATCGCGTGATGGAAGTGCTGCTGGAGCTTGGGCGTGAGCTTCGCAAAGACCCCAAGTTTGCTGAAATGATTCTGGATGCACCGGAGATGTTGGGTGTGGATAGCTTCGGTGAATCCGAGGTCGTCATCAAGTTCTTCATCAAGACGCGAACGCTCAAGCAGTGGGCGGTCAAGCGCGAATTGCAGCGCCGGATCAAGTATAAATTTGACGAATTGGGGATCGAGATTCCCTATCCCCATCGGACCATCTACCATCACTACGCGGGCACCGCTTCTCCGCCTTCGGAGTCCGCGCCAGGCGGTCCATTTCCTGGGTCATAACTGCGATTGACGTATTCTGCATCCTGCAAATCTGGCAGGGTGACAGTGTCAAGGTGGCGGGTTTCCGCATCTTCGGCGCGACGGGTCTGCCACAAATCCTGAAAATACAAGGAGTTACGTTCCTGCCGTGTCCCGAAAAATCATGGCACGAGCTTTGCTTTCTTTCTCTTCGGAATGTCCGTCGGGGTTGGCGGACAAGAACCAGTGGGCTGTGCAAATGAGAAAGTAGAGGAACAAGAAATGTTTACATCACTTGCAACAACACGTCCGTTGTTCGACTTTGGCACCGCGCTCGATCAGGTTTTCGACGGCGTGAACGGTTATGCGCCCGACGACGTAGAAAGTCCAGGTGCGTTTCAACCGCCGGTCAATATCGGCGAAGACGCCGACGGTTACTTCGTCGAGATGGACCTGCCCGGACTCAGCATGGAGGAGCTTGACGTGACCGTAGATGGTCGCGAGCTGACCATTTCCGGCGAGCGAAAGGCGACCTCGTGCGAAGGCGTGACCTACCGGCGGCGCGAAAGTCTTGTGGGTCGTTTCGAGCGTGCGTTCAATCTGCCTGAGTCCGCAGAGACGTCGAAGGTCGAGGCATCGCTTGCGAGCGGTGTGCTGACGGTGCGGATTCCAAAGGCCGAGACCGCCAAGCCTCGCCGAATCGAAGTGAAAACAAAGTAAACGCCTGCCGTAGCTGACGACAATCAGCCAGGTGTGATTGGTTTTGTGACGTTCAATTGAACAGGAGGTGTATGATGAGTCTTGTACCGTGGCGACAGCGACATGAAGGTCGAAGCGCAGGTCCGTTGAATTCGATTACCCGCTTCCGTGACGAAATGGACGACATTTTCTCGCGGTTCTTTGAACCGCATGACCTGGGTCGCTCGCTGACGTCGGGTTTTGCGTTTGGTCCACGTATGGACGTGACCGAGAGCGACAAAACGATCACGATGACGGTCGAGCTTCCGGGCGTGAGTCCCGAGGACATCGAGCTAAACGTGACAGGCAACATGCTCTCGATTAAGGGTGAAAAGAAGAGCTGTCACGAGGAAAAAGAGGGTGAATCGCAGTACGCCGAGCGTCAGTTTGGATGCTTTCAGCGATGCGTACAGCTATCGCCCTCCGTGGACGCCGACAGCGTCGAGGCGAATTTCAAGAATGGCATCCTGACCGTGACGCTGGCCAAAAAGCCCGACGCCGTAGCGAAACGCATTTCGGTCAAGGCGGGATAGAACGCCCGCGCGAAGCTGTGGGGGTAAAGTGCTGGGAGGGCCTTGCGACGCGCCGCCCGGTTGCGGGCGGCGCGTTCGCGTGTTTCGTTCTTACGCCGCGTCGGCAAGGTGGTGTGACTCGCGGACTTTCCTGGGAACGGGGTTCAGATCCCAGATCAGACCGAGCTTCGACATGCACCATAGGCCATAATATGTGAGGTCGATCTCCCACCAGTAGAACCCCTGGCGAGCCGCGCCTGGGTAGTAGTGATGGTTGTTGTGCCATCCCTCGCCGAACGTAAGCAGCGCGAGAAGCAAGCTGTTTCGACTCTCGTCTTTACTCTTGTAACGCTTTCTGCCCCAAAGGTGCATCAGCGAGTTGATCGTATAAGTCGCGTGCGATGAGCAGATGATCGAGATAAAGAATCCCCAGATCAGCATCTGAAAGCCAGTCGTATTAAACCCTAGCGACTGAAGAAAGACGCCAAGGAAAAACATCGCGACGCCCTCGAGGACGGGAACGAGATTGTCGTACCGATCGAGGAAGACAAGCTCCGGGAATTTCATCAGGTCGGGAACTGATTTCTTGTCGAACGTGAACGCACCTTTCGACGTGATCCACCCCATATGACTCCAGTAGAAACCGTGTCGAATGGGGGAGTGGACGTCGCTCTCTTCGTCGGAGTGGCGGTGGTGATGTCGATGTCTCGATGCCCACCAGATCGGGCCCCGCTGCACACAGGAGGAACCAACAAGCGCAAGGATAAACTGCATGAATCGCGACGTCTTAAACGTACGATGAGAGAAATAGCGATGATAGAAGCCCGTGATGGCAAACATATGGACAGCATACATCACCGCTGCCACACCGACCGCGATCCCGCTCCAGCCCACATAAAAGACCCAGAAGCACATCAGGTGCAAACCGAGGTATGGAATCAGGCGAACGACATCGACGCTGTACTGGTCAGCGATTTCGTCTTCGCTGTAGTTCTTGGTTGTGTTGTCGAACCAGAGGCCAATGGTAGACAGGGTCGACCGTACGCGCCCACGACGGGGCTGCTGCCTTGTGGCCTTGCCATTTTTTGATGGCTTAATCTTGGGGGGTTCAAGCTGTTGTGTTTCCAATGCTGTAGTCTCCAGGATTGCTGACCGCGGGCAAGCACCGCGCCATCCGCATCAGCGTGGGGAGTTATAGTACAATTCGACTTATTCGTCGCGTCCGATTGCGTATTTTTTGCCCGCGATGTTACATGAACGAACGCCGCGTTCCGGACTCAAGATCAGGAAACCCGCATACCAACCTTCAAGTGGTACTGGGTTTTCGTCAGGGTCGCTCTTTCGTTCTGTGGGTTGAAGATTCGGGCATATTCCAACCCGTGAAATTTGAATCTTCCCTCAAGGAGCCCGCGCAGACCCCGGCCACGTCGCTTCTCGCTGCACGACGCGTGCCATACTTCGGAAAACAAGAATAGGGGCACGCCTGGGATTCTCTACATGTCGCGTTTAATTTCGTACTTTTTGATGCGGTAGCGGAGGTTGTCGCGGCTGATGCCGAGGGATCGGGCTGCTTTTGACTGATTCCAAAAGTTTTCCTTGAGAGCTTGAACGATCATTTCACGTTCGTTGCCCGGCAGGGTCGAGACGGAGGGGTGGCCATCGGTTGCCGTGATCTCGGGTGGGAGCTGACGCGGGGAAATGACAGACCCGTCGCAGAGCAGGACCGCCCGTTCAATGATGTTGGCCAACTCGCGGATGTTGCCAGGCCAACCGTATCGCCCGAGGGCTTCGAGTGCGTCGTCGGAGATCGTATGCGGAGGGACACCGAGGTTGATGGCGGCGGTCTTACAAAAGTGGGCGGCGAGGTCGGGGATGTCGGAACGTCTTTCTCGCAGCGGCGGGACGTTCACTGGGAAGACGTTGAGGCGATAGAAGAGGTCGTCGCGAAAGTTTCCGTCTTCGATCGCTTTTTTAAGATCGCGATTGGTGGCTGCGATGATGCGGACGTCGGAATATCGTGTCTGCGTGCCCCCAACCCGCGTGAACGCTTTTTCCTGTAGTACGCGGAGGAGTTTGACTTGAATCGATGCACTAATCTCACCGATTTCGTCGAGAAAAAGTGTCCCGTTGTCCGCAAGCTCAAACCGTCCGGCTCGTTGGGCGATCGCCCCGGTGAACGCGCCTTTTTCATGCCCGAAGAGTTCGCTTTCCAGGAGAGCTTCAGGAAGCGCGGCGCAGTTGACCGCCACAAACGCTTTGTCCGCTCTTTCCGATGCGTTGTGAATGTACTTGGCGAGCACCTCCTTTCCAGTGCCGGTTTCGCCGGTCAGCAGGGCGGTCGCGTTGGTCGGCGCGACCCGGTCGGCGAGTTTGATCGTTTCCTTGAGGCCCTTGGATGATCCGACGATGTCCATGCCCGCGAGCACCGAGTCGCGGAAGGCGTTGCGCTGTTTGGCGAGGTCGGCGTGGGTGATGGCGTTTCTAGCTCCGCAGGCGGCGAGGTTCGCAAAAAGCTCCAGCAGTGGACGCTCGGATTCGGGAAACTCGTTTCCGTCTTTGCGGTTGAGCACTTCAACGACGCCGATGATCTCATCCTTGAAGATCATGGGGGTGGCCATCAGCCCGCGAGTGTGAAAGCGCAGCTCCTCGTCGATGCCGCGAAAGAAATCGGGGTTTTCGCCTACGTTTGCGATGTTTTCCGACTTTCCGGTTCGCACGACATGCCCGGCGATCCCGAGATTGGCGTCGAACTCCTTCCCGACGAGTTGCTTTCCTTGCTCACCGACGGCGGCGGCGAAGATGAGCTTGTTTCGGCGTTTTTCAAGTCGAAGCACGCTGCTTGCTTCTGCCTGCATGACGGCGGCGGCGCTCTTGGCGATCTGGTCCAACACGGTGTCAAGGTCGAGGGTCGAGTTGATCGCCGCGGACGCTCTCGCGAGCGCGGTGAGTGCATCGGGCGGTAAGTTTGCGGTCTCGAATTTCATGTCGAAACAATCGGCCGATGGATAGCCGCGTGGCCTTTGCGCGCGTCAGGGTAGAATCTCGACGCGGTCGCCGATTCTGAGGATGTCGAATAGTTCGTCGATGGCGTTATTGGAGACGGCGATACACCCGCCGGTCCAGTCGCGCCCCTTCTTGTGTCCGTGGATTCCGATCCCTCCGCCGAGCGCGGTGCTCCAGTCGGGGCAGCGTGATTCGCGAAGAGCGTTGAGGATGCTTGTTGCAGCACCATCGGAAACCAACCCTGCGCTGAGTCCTGCTTCGACTGCGCGTTGATGCGGGTAGTCAAGACCGAGAAATCGACGGTATGGGCTTTCCTGATTTTTGCTAACGATAGTGAATCGACCGAGTGGCGTTTTTTCGTCTCCGATTCGGCGCTTGTCGCCGACCGGCGAGCTGCCAAGGTCGCAGTGATAGGATCGCACAAGGGTTTCGCCATCGAATAGGTGAACAATGCGGTCTGTCTTCAATATGACGAGATTCGGATTTTCAATC
>JAJRUK010000348.1 GCA_024277835.1 Planctomycetota bacterium
CGAACGCTTCTTTCATATTCTCGCCAGTTAGGCTGATCGACCGCTTATTACTATACTCGAATTCAATTGACATTGCTCTACCTTTCAAAGTCGGGCCACCCGAGCGCAGCAACCGGAAGGTAGAACCGATCGCAGCGCCCGAGTGTTCCTGCGGAAGCGATCCGCAAGCCCGAAATATTTTTAACCGATCTTTGCGATGACTGCCAGTGCTTTTTCGCGTCCTACCTCGGCGTAGACTTCGCTTACCGCCGCGTGCTTGTGGCCGAGTACTTGCTGCGCAGCTTCAAGCCCGAACGCCTTACGGACTTCCGTCGCGGCGCTATGGCGTAGCTGTAACGGGGTCCAGTGTGGAATGCCGGCCACCTTGCACGCCCTATGGATCGCTCGGCGATAGCTGGCCGTCGTGTACCTGTCCTTCACGGTCCGCAGCGTCTTGCGAGGCGTTGGCAATTGGCCATCCCTGCGGTGGACGGTCGCCCTGTCAGCCCTGTCGCGGATTGCGTCCCTCGGCGTAAAACAGAACGACTCGACGGGCCTGTTCGCAAGAAACGGCTTTACTACTTCCTGCGCCGTCGGTCCAAGAAAGATGATTCGTTCGTGCCCGTGATGTGCTGTCTTGTGATCTTCCAACCGAAACAGCCAAACCGAACCCGTCGTGTCGAGGTCGATCGGACGCATACGGACGATCTCGCCTGCGCGCGCAGCGGTAAGTCGCTGTAGTCGAATCATCGCCCAGACTTGGTCGGAAACATGCGGGTGAACCGCGTCGATGTGTGCATCGTGGACGGGTTTGATTGAAGGTAGCTCGCGAGCCTTTGAACGGCCGCGCTTCAATCCTGCGACAGCTTGCAAACCATGAAAGACCGTCGCGGGGATTAGCTCCTCTTCGGTTGCCCACTTGAAGAGGCGACGAATCCGGCCCACCTGCATATTGATGTACCTGCGTGACCACTTGTCGTCGATCATTCGCTGGCGTACAGCCTTCATAGCCTTGGGTCCAAACTCCGCAGCCACTGCTCGACCGTAAAGGGCGCAGAGCGGGCGAGACGCCTGTTTGATCGACGTTATTTCATAGGTCCGTGTTCCGTCGGGTTTGACGTAGTACTGCTCGGCGAACGCCCAGTACTGCGCAACGACTTCGTTGACGCTGATGCTCTGAACCGGAACAGCAAAGTGTCCGTTGTTCGCTGCAAGCTCGGCGACGATTCTCGCGTATGCCTCTGATGCTTCTTGTGAACCGAACTCACCTAAGTATCGGCGCTGTCTGTTCACGGTAACGTACGCAGCGATCGCGCCGCCGGGTCGTTTGAGTTTACGGATTGCTGGTGGGTGGTTTTTTTGCTTCATCGGTGCGGACTCCAAGCAAAACGTATCAGTGATACGTTTTTGGCCTCGGTTTCAACCGCACCGCGAACGCTCGCGGGTGACGTAAGTCCTTACGTCTAGGTGGTTTATCGAACTAGCGGCGCCCGGACTCGAACCGGGGACCTTGGGTTTATGAATCCCACGCTCTAACCAGCTGAGCTACGCCGCCGAAGAATATCAAATTTAGAATAGCGAATTTAGAAGGATTGAAAAGCCCCTTCGCCTAGCGAACGCGAACGGGCGGTGAGCTTGGCCCACCGCCGCGTCCTGCGATCGTTCCTCTGCGAGTGTGAATCTCGCCGATTACTTCGCGTCCTTAACTTCGAACTCAGCGTCGATCACGTCGTCCTTTGCTCCGGGGTCGCCGCCGGGCGGGACCGAGTCGGTCGGGGCGGACGCCGCCTGAGTAGCCTGCGCTTCCTTGGCTGCCTCTTCGTAGATGATCTTGCCGATCGCCTGGGCGTCTTCCATGAGCTTGTCGTTGGCTTTCTGGATCGCGTCGGCGTCGTCGTTCTTGAGCGTCTCGCGAAGAGCGTTCACCGACGACTCAATTTTGCCGCGCTCTTCGGCGGGCACTTTTTCGCCGTGCTCTTTAAGCTGTTGCTCAACCTGGAATGCCGCGTTCTCAGCCATGTTGCGAACCTTAACCAACTCTGCTTTCTTGAGGTCGTCGGCTGCGTTCTCTTCGGCGTCCTTTTTCATTTTGTTGATTTCTTCATCCGTGAGACCGCCGCCGCCTTCGATTCGGATCGATTGCTCCTTGCCCGTCGCTTTGTCCTTCGCCGAGACGCTGATGATGCCGTTGCGATCAATGTCAAACGTGACTTCGATCTGCGGCATGCCGCGCGGAGCCGGAGCGATTCCGGTCAGGTTGAATCGCCCAAGTGTTCGGTTGTCGATGGCCATCGGACGGTTGCCTTGAAGCACATGAATCGTGACTTCGGTCTGGTTGTCGGCAGCCGTCGAGAACGTTTCATTCTTCGAGGTCGGGATCGTCGTATTGGCTTCGATCAGCGGAGTCGCAACGCCGCCAAGCGTTTCGACGCCCAAGCTCAGCGGGGTCACGTCGAGAAGTACAATGTCATCCTTTTCGCCGCCGAGGACCGCGCCCTGGATAGCTGCCCCCGCCGCGACGACCTCATCCGGGTTGACGCTCTTATTAGGCTCTTTTCCGAAGATTTCCTTGCAAAGCGCCTGAACCGCCGGGATGCGAGTTGAACCGCCAACGAGGACCACGTCGTCAATATCCTTGGCTGTGATCTTCGCGCCTTCGAGGACTTCCAGAACCGGTTTTCGGCATCGCTCGGTGAGCGCCTTGGTCATCTGCTCAAACTGGCTGCGCGTCAGGGTTAGCTGAAGATGCTTCGGGCCAGTATCTGTCGCGGTGATGTACGGCAGGTTGATCGTTGTTTCCATCACCGTGGACAGTTCGCACTTGGCCTTCTCCGCCGCTTCTTTGAGACGCTGTAACGCCATCGGGTCCGTGCGAAGGTCGATGCCCTCTTGCTTTCGGAAAGTCTCGGCGAGGTGGTTGATCAACTCCTCGTCGTAGTCGTCGCCGCCGAGGTGGCCATCGCCACTGGTGCTCTTGACTTCGAACGTTCCGATCTCCGGGTCGATCTCAAGAATCGAGACGTCGAAGGTTCCACCACCAAGGTCAAACACGGCAATGGTCTGTTCGGTCTTCTTGTCCAGACCGTACGCGAGTGCAGCCGCGGTTGGTTCGTTGATGATGCGCTCGACTTTCAAGCCTGCAATCTCGCCGGCGTCTTTGGTTGCTTTGCGCTGTGCGTCGTTGAAGTAAGCGGGGACCGTGATAACCGCGCGGTCGACTTTCTCGCCGAGATAGTCCTCTGCGGTTTTCTTCAGGTCCTGGAGAATCATCGCGCTGATCTCTGGCGGGGTGTACTGCTTGCCCCTCGCTTCGACCTTTACGAGTTCATCCTTGCCACCGACGACTTTGTACGGGACGAGTTTTTCCTCGTGACTGACTTCGTCATGGCGACGACCCATGAATCGCTTGATCGAGAAGATCGTGTTCTCGGGGTTGGTTACTTGCTGGTGTCGCGCGACCTGGCCCACGAGTCGATCGCCCTTTTCGGTGATGGCGACGACCGACGGAGTGAGTCGTGATCCCTGCGCGTTCGTAAGGACTTTCTGCTGATCGCCCTCCATGACCGCGACAACGGAATTCGTTGTACCAAGGTCGATTCCGATGATTTTCGACATAACATAGCCTCCTTTTTTCAAATGCGCATCTGGGCGCACGTAGAATTCTTTCTATCGGTAGGATTGCAGTCGGCGTGCCACGTTTTGTTCGATCCTTGAAAAGCATAACTATATGCAACATAAAGACTTACGACTGACTGAGATTGCTGCAGAAGTCGTCCCTGCCATCGTGACAGAGATTTGACCTGCGGATTTGGCAGGGCGGCAGGGCAAAAATCGAAAAAAAGGGCTTGGGATCATCTGAAACGCCGATAAACTGGCCTAGAGCTATGGAAACACAACCCTTCGAGACAGCACAGTGCAACGACTATCCGACCATACGCCAGCAATCCGTTTTCATCGAAAACCGGGTCGGGCAGTTGATGCGCCTTACGCGGCTTTTTGACCAAACAGATACCCGGATTCTAGCGGTTTCTGTCGTCTATTCGGTGGACTGCGCGATCTGTCGGATGATCCCGGATGACCCGGACGTCGCGTACGAAGTCCTTTCGCAATCCGGCTTTCAGGTGAGCGAGACGGAGCTGATCGTTGTGAGTTTGCCGCACGGCAAGCGGGCGCTCCTGCACACATGGGCGGCGCTTTTGGGCGGGGAAATCAATATTCACTACGTCTATCCGCTTCTAGTTCAGCCAAAAGGATGCGCGGCGCTTGCTGTGCTGCCAGACAACGTCGAGCGAGCGATCGAGCTATTGCGTCATCGCAACTTTGAGATTCTAGACCAGAGCGATCTCTTGGCTGAGCGCCACATGTAGATCGCGGGTTGCCGCTTGTAAGATGTTCGGTCGGGCTACCCCTTCTAGGCAAACATGCCGTTCCCTCGTAGAATCCGCGCCGCCTTGTCCTGTTCGGGGCGATGATTGTCTAAGAACGTATACGACAAGAGCGGGGACGAACCGAGCCGCGACCGTGAGGGAGCGAAACTGCAACGGTCTGTCGAATTCGGACGAATCGCTTCCTGACGGTCGCGGTTCGGTCCAAGGCTTTTTACACACGTTCTAAACGGAGTTTCTTGCGATGGATCAAATTGATATTGTTCCGGTTCTTGTACGATGGATTCATATTGTAGCCGCCGTTGTTGCCATTGGCGGAGCTACGTTCATGGCGTTCGCATTCGTCCCGTCGCTGCGCGAGACGCTTGACGAGAATCATCGAGAAAAGCTGACGGCTGCGGTGCGCGGGCGATGGGGGAAGATCGTTCATCTTTGCATCGCCGTCTTGCTGCTCACCGGCGCGGGAAATTTTGTTCTGCTCGCGCTAAAGGCGGGCCTCAAGCCCATGCCGTATCACGCGCTATTCGGTCTTAAGTTTATCGCGGCGATGGTGATCTTTTTTCTTGCAAGCGCACTCGTGGGGCGGAGTCCCGGTTTCGCAGGAATGCGCCAGCGACCGGCAGGGCCGCTGAAAGCGATCGTTGGGCTAGGCGTGTTGATCATTCTGTTGTCCGGAGTGATGAGCAGCGTACGACACTCGCCTTCTTCAAAAAAGGCAACCACGACTGATACCCCAACCGCCACCCTCACGATCCCCCAGCCGTGACCGCGCCCGTCGTACGTCGAATCTCTATCTTGCCGCTAACAATTCCGCTGCGCCATCAGGTCGAGCATGCCGCCTCAAGCCGCGCGACGGCGGACCCTGTCGTAGTTGCGGTCGAGTTACAAAACGGGGTCGTTGGTTATGGGGAGACGTTGCCCCGTCCCTATGTGACGGGCGAAAGCGTCGAGTCTGTCATTGCGACGGTGCAATCGACTTTCCTTGCGAATCTGATGTCGTTTCATCCCGAGTCGTTTGGCGCGGCGATCGACGCGCTTGATGCGCTTCCTTGGCAGAGCGAGAGCGAGACGCCCGTACCGGCGGCGCGGGCGGCGGTCGAGCTTGCACTTCTTGATGCATCAATGCGGACGTTCGATCGCGGGATGGAAGCCGTTGTGCGGTTCTTGGATCTTCCGAAGTTCGCAGCGCCGGGGAGTCTTCCTACAATTCGATTCAGCGGCGTTCTCGCGACGTCGTCGATCGCGAAGATGCGAAAGATGCTTCGTCTGATGTACTGGGGCGGGCTTCGTCATTTCAAATTGAAAGTCGGGTTCGACGGAGATGCCGAGTTCGTTCGCGTCGCTTCAGATTATCTTGCCGCGGCGATCGCGAACGGGAAAGCGTCGCTTCGGGTCGATGCCAACGGGGGTTGGTCTCTGGAGGAAGCGGAGGCGTGGGTTCGCGAGACGAGCAGTTTTCCCCTCGCATCGATCGAGCAACCACTAGCGAAAACCGCCGATAGCTCGTTGCCTCGGTTGAAGTCGGCGATGCACGGCCAGTGGGGGGCCACCGCACCGCTCATCATGCACGACGAATCGCTGGTGACGATGGAGGATGCGGAGCGTCTTTCGGAAATTGGCGTGGCCGACGCGTTCAATATTCGCATCAGCAAGTGCGGTGGGATGCTGCCATCGCTTCGGCTGGCGGACTATGCTCATCGGCACGACATCGGATTCCAGATTGGGTGCATGGTTGGCGAGACAAGTATTCTTTCGGCGGCGCAGGTTCAGTTGTTATCTGTTTGCCCGGACGTTCGATGGGCGGAAGGATGCTTCGGATCGTTCTTACTAAGTGGGGACGTCGTCGATAAGCCGCTTCGGTTCGGGTTTGGCGGAAGACCCCCGGGAACTCGCGGCGGTGGATTCGGGGTGGACGTATCCATCGAACGACTTGCGAGCCTCTGCGAAACGGAACCGATTACGCTGACGCTGTAGTACGACGCCCATCGCGTCATCCTCATTCACCGAAAGCTACCACCACAGTGTAGCAAGCTAAGCGTCGAAGGGGGCGCTCTTGGCTTTCTGAATAGGAGACTTCGCCGCTTCGAGGTCGCTCAGCAGGTTGATCGTCTCCGTCGCCCGATCGAGCAGGCCCATGTGCTGAAGCGCAATCGCAAGATGCGCGGTATAGTCTGCGCTACTGGGTTGATACGCGGCGGCGAAGTCAAACTCGTCCATCGCAGCACTAAACCGCCGCTGATCGGCGAAGAGTAGCCCGAGTTGATAATGAAGCTCAACGGACTCGGGGTCGATGTCCAGAGCGCACTTTGCGACCACCGTCGCCTCCTGAAACCTTCCAAGTCGATGCAACGCGAGCGAGCGTCTGGTCTGGGCTTTGAGGTATTGGGGGTTGATGGTCACGGCCTCATCATAGGCGTCGAGCGCTGCCTCAAGATCACCTTTGCTTTCCAGCAAGACGCCCAAACGGTAGTGCCGATCGGCGTGGCCCGGTGTTTCCTGGAGCATTTTACGGAGCGTTTCAATCTGACCGTCAATCAGCGTCGCGACGCTTTCGTCGACCGGGCCTTGCGGGTGAGTCGCGATGTTCGCAGGGTCGAGGTGCTTTTTGCTTTGCGAACCGGCGGTCGCCTGAAGCTCCATCCGTGCGATTTCGCTGAACAGCAGCGTGCTATTGCCGCTGATCCCGCCAGCCATTTCAAAGCATTCTTCTGCCTGCGTCTTCCCGCCGACGGCGCTGTGCGCGACGCCAAGTCCGACGTACGCGGTCGTGATGCGATCATTGATCTCGATCGCATTGGCAAAAGCGGTTGCAGCACTGGCGAAATCACCCCGCCGGAGTCTGGCGGTCCCCGATTTGATCGTTGCTTCCAAATACTCAGGATTAATCTCAATGGCTCGCTCGTAGGCTCGCTCTGCGTCGCGCGGGCGACCCGCTTTGTGATAGAGGTCGCCGAGTCGCAGGTGTTGATCGGCTGCGTCTTCGCGCTGATCAATACGCCTCTGCAATTCCCGAATCGCGTCGTCGATTCGCCCGCTCTCAACGCACATTTCGACGAACTGATCGGTTGTCGTCCAGTTGTCCGGGTCGAGCGTGATCGTGTTTTCGTAATGACGTGCTGCCGCGTCGAAGTTTCCGCACTGAAGGTGCAAATTGGCAAGCGTCATCATCGAATCGAGGTCGCCGGGGTCGATGGCGCAGATTTCTTCATAACATTCCGTCGCATTGGTAAGATCGCCAGCGCGAAAATGGATGGCAGCCATTCGCTCGCGTGCGTTGCGAAGTCCGGGGACTAGTTCCAGCGCCTGGGCGTAGGCGATAAGTGCTCCGTCGGTGTCGCCAAGTCGTTCTTGACAATAAGCGATCGCGAACACCGTCGCTGCACCATCGGATGAATCGGCGGAGTTGTCGGCGCTGATGTGAAGTTGCTCAATCGCGTCTTCCGTGAACCCAAGCGCGTCAAGGGCGCACGCGAGACCGATGCGCGCACGTTCGAGCGACGGGTCAACGGCGATGGCATCTTCAAAGGTCGTTCGGGCACGCTGCAATTCATGGTGATCCATGAGCACGAGCGCGTACGTCGAGAGTGCGTCGGCGTCGTCGGGAGCACTTTCAGCCAGATGACGCGAGCAGGCGAGATCAACCTCTTCGCGACCGCCCAAGACATCACGAAACGCCGCGCGCAGTTCGACGAGAAGCCCTCGCCCCAAGATTTCGAGTAGATTAGACATTGCGTATTGAGTCGTTACTTCGGAAGCGCCGACAGTGCGTGCTTTGCTTTTTCGTACCGCTTGTTCAGAGCAAGGGCGCTTCGGTAAGCTTCTTTCGCTTTGAGAACCTGCCCCTGATCGCGATAAAGATTGCCCAGCAGAAAATGGACGTCCGCGTAGTCAGCGCCGGCGCGGACGGCTTGCTCAAGGCGACTCGTCGCGTCAGCCTTGCGATTCGTTTGTTGGTACAACTTGCCCAGTTCGATGAACGCCCGAACACAATTCGGGTTGAGTTCGATTGCTTGTTCGTTCTGCTCAATCGCCTCAAGAGGGCGGTCGAGGCGGTCGAGCACGCGTCCGCAGTGATAGTGCAACTCGGCGTGTTCGGGCGAATGTTGCAACGCTTGCTCGAGCGTCCGAAGCAGGTTTTCATAAACGCGCGTGTTGACGCTGCCAGGTGGTAGCGAAAGAAAAGCGTCGACGAAGTCGGGGTCTCGTTCGACGATTGCGGCGATTTGCTCGATCCAGCGATCGGGCAAGACGCGACTGCTGCCCTCAACGGTCGCACGAACGGAGACGGCGTGTCCTTGTTGCGTCGCTGCACGGACGGCATGGGTCAACAGCGAGGCGATGCGGGCATCGTTGGGTCGCAGTGATTGAGCGTGGCGAAGCAGATTGACGGCCTGCTTTGGATCGAGTCGCACGCCGCATGTAAGGGCGAGGCTTACGTGTGCATCGACGTGGTTCCGATCAATGCTCAGCGCTTGCGTGAGTCGCAACTCCGCCTCTTCAAGCTGATCGCAGGATGCGAGGAAGGTTCCCAGTTGAAAGTGCAACTCGGCGTGTTCCGGGTTCCGCTTAATCGCTCGACGCAGGGTAATGACGGCTTCGTCCGGGCGATCGGCGGACCACAGCGCGTGGGCCGCGCGAATTGCGTTTATTTGGGGGGATACTTCATCATCACTTGCGACCGTGAACTCCGTAGCCGCGGTCGCGTAGTCGCCGTTGCCAAGACATGCCGCCCCCAGAAGCGTGCGCAGTTGTTCTTCGCTGGCACCCAGACCGCGGGCGTCGTTGAACGAGGCGATCGCATCATCGAACCGGCGGGCATTGAGCATGCACAGTCCTCGTCGCGTCGCGTCGTCGGCACTACATTTTCGGACGATCAGGTCGGCGAGCTGCGCATGAACGTTTGCATCTGAAACTGCGTAGGCGGTGCTCGTTTTTTGCATAGACTCTTGCATCGTGATATTCCTTGCCGCAACCCTGACTAACCCTAAGCTCTCCTCAGCGAACTTCGACCGAAGATGCGGCAGGGGTCTATCGACGCGTGGGGTGTCTTGCTTGGTCATCCAAGGCGAGTGCCGTCTGCGGGCGACGTTATCGGAAAGCAAGAAACGGCGAGTGGCTGGACAATGGCGGCGTCCCGGTCTACGCTTCCGCGCGTCGGTCGAGATGAGGCGTGGCGATCGGATGTAGCGGCGCATGCTTGTTGATGCATTATTGGAATCAGCGAATACCAGGGGGGATGTTTGCGCAGTGACGGACGGGGCCAAGTCCCTGACGTATCGCCAACTCGCTCGCCTGTCGCGCGTGTTGCGCGATTGTATTGTGAAGTCGACAGACGCTCCGCGCGTCGGAATCATGCTGCCAGCGTCAACCGCATTCCCTGCGACCCTCTTTGGCGCTCTGTGGGCGTCGAAAACGGTCGTTCCGCTCAACTTTTTGCTGCAACCGGAGGAACTGACGCGGATCGTTCTCGATTCAGAGATTGATACCATTGTAACCGTACGACCGTTCGAGAAGCTCGCGTCGCAGCTTGATGTGAAAATCGTCTACCTCGAAGACCTTCACCTGAAGCGCAAAATGGTCTGGGCGACGCTCCGTAGTTTCCCGCCAGCACCGGTCGTCGATAAAAACGACACAGCCGTCTTGCTCTACACATCCGGGACGTCGGGCGATCCGAAGGGCGTTGAGCTGACGTACGAGAATCTTCGCAGTAACTGCGTTGATACGATCGCGTCGCTCAACGTTGATCCGAAGCAGACCTTTCTCAACATCCTGCCGCCGTTTCATATTTTCGGATTGACCGCGAATGTGCTGCTCCCGGTGGTCCTGGGCGCGACGGTGTTCGCCATTCCGCGCTTCAACCCGCTGGCAGTGCTGCGGGCCGTGAAGGAGCACCAAATTTCGATCATCATGGCCATCCCGAGCATGTACGCCGCGATGCTGCGAAGTAAGTCGGCGAAACCGGATACGTTCGACTCGATATACCTTGCCATTACCGGCGGCGAACCTCTTTCGGACAGTATCGTCACCGAGTTTGAGCAGCGGTTTGGTTTGACGCTTCGGCAGGGGTATGGACTCAGCGAGACGTCGCCAGTGCTATCAGTCGGCACGCGCGACGCCTTTAAGAATCGTACGGTAGGTAGACCCATTCGCAATGTACAAATCCGGATCATCGACGAGCAGGGGAGAGAGGTCCAAGCCAGCGACGACGGCGAAATCCTCGTGCGCTCGCCGGGCGTGATGAAGGGTTATTTCAAGAAACCTGACGAGACAAAGTCCGTCCTCGGCAATGACGGCTGGTTCCGCACAGGCGACATCGGCAACGTCGATAGCGACGGATTCCTTTCGATCACGGGTCGCTCCAAAGAGATGATGATCATCGGCGGCGAAAACGTTTTTCCTCGCGAGATCGAATCTGTTCTCGAATCACATGAAGCCGTCCTACAGGCTGCCGTGATTGGCGCACCGGACGGAATGCGCGGAGAAGTTCCGATCGCTTTTGTCATACCACAGAAAGACGCGACAGTGACAAGCGACGAGCTTCGAAGTTTTGCGCGTAAATCACTCGCCAATTTCAAAACTCCCAGGCGAATCGAAATCCGCGACGATCTCCCCACCGGCCCCACCGGAAAAATCCTCAAACGCAAGCTCAGGGAGCAAATTTAAGCGTTGATTGCATTTCCCCCTTCAAATTGATATGCTATCTGGCGGTGGGGGTTCCGCCGGTCGATTGAAGTACACGGAAAGGGAGGAAGCATCATGGTCGGTACGTTTAGGTTTGGGGCATGTCTTTCGGTAGTGGTCTTCACGTTGTGTGGTCCGGTTGCAATCGCCCAGCAAAGAGATGATGTTTCAGCGACGCCGCTGATGGTGGCGCTCGGTGCGTGCTGCGATACAGTCGCCGCAACGTGTACACCCGACGTCGCCGAGGGCGATTGTCAGGGGATGAATCAGAATTGGTTCGAGGGCGTCACTTGCGCAGCCGCCGATTGCGGATCGCCGCTTGGTGCGTGTTGCTTCAAAGATACGGATCAAATCGAAAAATGCATGAACATGCCGGAATCGCTTTGCGCCGTCACAGGTCTCACATTCGTTCCCCGGCAATGGCAAGGCGGTGCAACTTGCGGAACCAATAATCAGTCGTGCCCACTTATCTCGTGCTTGGGCAGAGAAGGCAGTTGTTTTGAACCGCACTTTACGCGCGCGTGCAACGATGCATCCTGCTGTTCGGATGTTTGCCGGCTCCCGTTCCAAGATTTCTGTTGCGAGTTCGAGTGGGATTACGGTTGTGTCCAAATTGCGAATGGAGTATGCGACCTCGGCGCATGCTGCGAAATGAGAAGCGGAACGTGCGTAGATTACATTTCGAGTACGAATTGTTCCGGGGAAACCGATGCGTACTTCCTGCGGGAGCAATGTTCGGAAGTAGCATGTACACCCGCTGTTGGTGCGTGTTGCGACAGGACAGCGGGCGGTGGGGCCATTTGCGTCGATGATGCCTTTCTCGATGACTGCATCGCTCCACATTTGCAATTCACCGCTGACGAAACCTGTGCGAGTGCAGGCTGTACCGAGTTTACAGGTTCCTGCTGCGATTTTCGCGACGGAACGTGCGCAGATGGGATTGAGTTAGGCAACTGCGGCGCTCCCGCGCAACGATGGCTCCAGAGTACGACCTGCGACATCGCATCTTGCTCGCCCGAGTCCGCCGCCTGTTGTGATCGACTTCATGGAACTTGCACAAGCGCCACGTTCGCGGCGTGCAGTTGCAATGACTGCGAGTGGCTTGTCGGGCAGCGCTGCGAGGACGTCGTTTGCGAGGCGGGGTTCCTCCCGATTCCGACAACATCGCAGTGGGGCCTTGCTGTGCTCACGTTACTTCTACTATGTGCGGCGAAGATCGCCTTTGCGCGACCCACGGAAGCGACCACGTAACACTATAGCAAGTAAGGTCTGCTTTAGCGGGCTTGCTCTTCCGTCCCCCCTTTACAAAGGGGGGATCGAGGGGGGTTGCCCGCGTCGCTTGCGTGTTGGGTGCTCCAGTAAGTCGCGACGTTTGCAACTCCGAGGGTTGTCGGGGTCCGATGCTCCGCGCGGGCTGAAGCCACCCGCGCTCAGGGTGGCGCGCGCGTTACGGGCTGACTGTTACGTCGATGACGCCGTTGAGGTCGTAGTCGCGGGCAAGATCGTCGCGAAGGCGTGTGCTCCACTCGCCGTGCAAATCCTGAAACAGATAGTTCGTCCCGCCCGAATGACGATCGTCGAACCGGTTGCCGTTAGCGCGTCCATCGGAACCGGCATAGTTCGCCTCGCCCGCGTCGATGTAACTGCAATCATCCAAACCGATCCCGTCGCCGCGCTCTGACATGGGGTTCGCATCGCCAATCAGCGGCATGCGCGGGCGAATGTTCTCGCGCGAGGCGGGCCTGTTCGGGTTCGGTCGCGTGTTCTCCGACCAACGTCCGCTCGCATCAACTGCATAGGTGCCCACGGACCACGACGGAAGATAAACGCGATAGCTTCCGCTATAAACGCCATCGCCGCCGGCAGACTTACAAGTGAAATACTCTTCCCAGCGATCTCCGTCGATATTGCGTTGAACCGGATAATTCTTAGGCACATTGACGTTGTCGCGATAGACGTACTTAAAGAGAATCTCAGTCCATCCGTATTCGAGATTAGCCGGGACCGGTTGAATGTTGCCCTGGCTGTCGGGCGTTTGGGGGAGAAGCTCAGGCGTCCATCGAGCGGGGGGAAGCGTGGCGTACGTTCCTTCGTAGGCTGCGATAGCGTTTCCGAATTCCTTCAGTCGTGCGAGGCAATGAACGCTCTTGGCCTGCGCCCGTGCGCGACTCAGCGATGGCAAGAGAATTGAGATCAACAGCGAAATAATGGAGATAACGACCAGCAACTCGATCAGCGTAAACGCCCGGCCAATGGTTCTTCGATACGCCCGCGATGTTTGCTTAAAGCTCATTGATGGTCGACTCATCGGAGTTGCCCGTGTGACCTACATCCTACCGTAAATTCTAGCGGTCGTAAGCAGCAAATCAAACGGCTTGCATCACGGGAACAGCAGATTCCCAAAGGATAGGGGATCATAGGCGTTCCCCTGTGCTCTTGACCATGTGGAATACTCGTTCGCCACAATATCAAACCGCGTCACGTTGAACCCCCAAAAGACATTTCGGACAGGTCCATCACCAAACGACGAAAGTGGAATGCGCACCTCGGCGGTCCATCGATCTTCATCAAAGGAAACCGCCACATCGGCGTCCGCGGGCCAGGGGGTTCGCGCTCCCACCGGTGGGTGAAAACTGACGCCCTTTTCTGCAAGGTCCGACCCGCTTCGCTTGATAACGAGGTGGTAGATCGACTCGGGCGATCGCGTGGCAAGGTTAAGCGGATCAAACATCAATTCGACCAGTTCTTCACCGACAGGAATCGTATCGTCGTACACGACGGCTTTGCGAGAGTGTGTCTGCGTTAGAATC
>JAJRUK010000349.1 GCA_024277835.1 Planctomycetota bacterium
GAATGAACTGAGTTCAGTAACGCGTCAGTGCGTGGCAGGACGTCGAATCGGCGACATCAAAACACTTCGCGAAGAAACGGCAGCTTGGTCAACTGATGTCAACGCATCGCAACGTGGCGTTGATTGGCAAATGAAAGTCGAAGACGCACGGTGCAAACTGAAGTCCGTGTATCCTAAAATTAAGCTGTGACGGAGCACTAGCGCTTAATCGACGCTAGAACATCGGGTTCTGCTTGACCGATCAGAGCCGCGACCGTGAGGGAGCGGACACCGCGAACCTGAACAATAAGGTCTGACCAAGTACTGGTCGAGATTCGGGGCGTCCTTGGTGATTGGGCGTCCGCGCAGGCGTTAAGCATTCGGTTCAGGATTGAGAACTTGAAGCTCTATACGAAAAAAGGCGACGACGGGACGACCGGGTTGATCGGCAACGTGCGCGTTCCGAAAAACGATGCGCGCGTGGCGGCTTATGGATCGGTTGACGAGACAAACGCTGCCATCGGCGTCGCGCTTGCAATCCTGACCGACACCGACCTCGAGATGGTCGCCCAGCTAAAGAAGATACAGGGGGATCTGTTTGTTGTCGGTGCTCAACTCGCTACGCCCGATGGAAAGAAGCCCGACCTCGCGGTTACGGCTGATGACGTTGCTCGACTAGAGGGATGGATCGACAGCGCGACCAACGAAGCCCCCGCTTTGAAGACGTTCATCCTCCCCGGCGGTTGCTCGCTTGCTTGCACGCTCCATGTGGCCCGAGGTGTTTGTAGGCGTGCGGAGCGCGACGTCGTTTCGTTGGCGGAGACGGAGGACATTGGCGAGAACCTGCTGCCGTATCTGAATCGTCTCGCCGACCTACTCTTTGCCCTTGCCCGAGTTGCGAACGTCCGTGCGGAAGTGCCGGACGTTCCTTGGAACCCCTCTTGATCTCGACCCAATACTAAGACGCAATGACTGATACCGCCTCAACGCCGAACAAGCAGGAGACTGAGACGTACTCATCCGGTATGGATCAAACGTCTAACGCCCCAACCCCTCCTGCGGTCGTCGTTCGTATTCGCGAGCCGGATAAGCTCAGCCCGCTCCACGTCGTCATGATTTTTCTCGCGACGGCGGTGGTCGCTGGCGGATGCTTGCTCTTAAGCGCACCTGAGTCGACGACGCTCGTTGACGGCGCGATTGCGTGGAGCGAAGAGTCACCTCTTCGCGCCGTCGTGCAACTGCTTTGTCTGAACTACGGCGCACCCACGTTGAACCCCGGCGACGTGAAGAATTACATCATGGGCGTTGGTACGGGTCTTGCGATCCTTGCGATTGTCGTCGGCGTCTTATCCCGCACTCGCGGCGAAGACGAAACGACGGTCATCGCAAACGGCGGCGAAGCGCCAATGCGAAGGCGACTGTCGTCGCTCGCGGTCGCACAACTGCTCGTCGCTATGTTTTTGCTCTGGTCGTTCGCGAGTAGCCGATGGTCGCGTGCTCCGTCGATTTCCGTCGGCGCGACGACGCTGCTATCCATACAGTTCCTTTGGTCGTTCGCGCTTGGAGCAGGTTTGAGTCGTGCCGCAGCCCGCATTGTGACGCGCATTCTGGTTGGCGTACTCGCGCTTACCGCCGCGATCGCAGTCTGGTACTATAATGTTCGCAACCCGGTGCTATCTGCCAAATTCCCCTTTGGTAACCCGATTTTTCTGGCCACCTGCCTCCTGGCGGGCATGATTCCAGCGGTCGTCTTCGTCGGCGACTCCTTTCGTTCTGCGATTCGTCGAACCTCTCGCCAAAAGACGATCGCGATTCTCGCATCGCTTGTCTCGCTCGCGTTTTGTCTTTGGGCATTTCAGTTAACTGGATCAAGAGGACCAGCCGTTGGGCTGCTCTTTGGAATTCTCGCCGTTGTGTTCTTTTCGCTGCACGGATGGCGAAAATGGATACCGCTTCTACTCGGTGTGGGCGTCTCGATCGCGGGCTGGATGTACCTGACGCAGCAGGCGGATACCTTTTCGTCGACCGGTCGTAGCGCGACGATTCGCTTCCGTCTCGCCGGGTGGCAGCACGCATGGGGGATGTTCACGGAAAAGCCAATCACCGGACATGGCCAAGGCGGGTTTGTCTTGATCGGCGACACGCTCATCGGCGATGAAATCCTGGACGATCCGCTCCCGTTTGTCGCGCGACTCACGCACGCGCACAACGAGTGGCTAGAGACGCTCTGCGACCTGGGCGTGGTGGGTCTTGTGTTGATTGGTGCTGCACTTCTGCTGACGTTTCACGCGGGCATCCAGCAGATTCGTTCGGGGCTTTCCGGTCGAACCGCTGTTGCGCTCATCGGAGTGATGAGTGCGCTCGCTGCGATGATCGTGGCCGAGAGTTTCGGCGTCGGCCTTCGTGTTACGGGCGTGCCGACGATCTTTTTTACGCTATTGGGTTTGACCTGGGCGCTCTCAGCCTCTCCCGAACGATCGGTTGTCGCAACTTGTTCACGAACATCGCGACGGCGCATGGCGTTCGGCGTCGTGGGTGGACTGATCGGGTTGGTGAGTATCGCCGCGGCGCAGCAGGACTTCAGCGCCGCCCGAAGCGCGTTTCAATCGGGCGAGCTTGTTGCGTCGGGCAAAATGAACGAAGCCGCAGACGCCGCCGCCCTTGCTGTTCTTCGTTTGAACCCCGTTCGCGTTCTGAGCAACCGATCTCGCCTCGTCGAGGTTCACGTGATCATTGCCGAGTCGCATGTCGCCCGCGGCGTGGATCGCGACCGCCGCTCGGCAGCGTCGGACCCGCCGGACGAGCGGCTTGCGGCACTTGCGACGCGTGACTACCAGCTTGCGGACGAGCATTCGCGGATTGCCAGCCTTCAGCTCAAAGAGTTGGTCTCCCGCGCCCCGGAATTCATTGGTACGGGGCGTCTGGAATTTCGAATCAACCTGGTGCGCGCTCAAAACGAAGTATCACGAGGCGACAGGGCAGCCAGCGTTGCGCTATTAAAAAACGCCGCGGCCGCGCTCGAGCGAGACATGGCCCGCCGGCCGTTTGAGCCGGTTCTGGTCACAGACTATCTGCGTGTCGCGTTGGATTGGCTGTCGGTCGAGGATGCAATTACAAAGCTCGCGAGACCACTTCGTCATCACCGATTGGCGGATGCCTATGTGAGCGTGTTGCAACACTTCAGCAGCTTACCGGATGTCGATAAGACCCTCGCGTCGGTTGCACAAGGCGCCATGGCGTCGCTCAACAATGATGCGAATAGCTGGGCTCCCGAGAAGCTCCGCATCGTCGCGGCGATTCGTTTTCTAAAGCGAGACTTCGACGGTGCGATCGCAGTGCTGCGACCCGCGTCGAAGGCGTACGACAAGTTGGCCAGTTCAGCCCCGCTCGGCGCGAGTGCGTGCTACGCAGAGCTAGCCGACGCGACGTTCTACGCTGATTTGCTTCACCCGGACGCTGCCATCGAAATGGCCAATCATGCGATCGAACTTGCTCCTCAGTCGCAGCAGGGTCGTGCCCTTCGCTTCGCGACGGAGCGCCGTTTGATCCAGTATCTCCTCGCCGGCGGCGATGAGATCGAAGCCGTCTCTCTGATCCGATCGCATGCCCCGGGAAGCGTTTCTGAAACGGACGTGAAAGCCGAGCACGGTCGTCGCATCCGCATGTTGCTCGATGCGATGCGAGCACAGTATCACGAGACGCTGCGAGCGAACGATCCCGACTCTGTCATTGTTTCCACCTACCGCCGTCTTGTTGCAAGAGGACTAAAGCTTAACCCCACAGATCCAGGCCTGCATTATCTCGCTGCCGACCTCGCCGTGTTGGACAAGAATCCGGCGATCGCCGCGCGTGCGTTGGAGTCTGCGCTCAGGCACGGTTTGCCTTTGGAAGAAGCTGCACTGTTTCTTGAAGCGGCTGCGAAGGTCTTGCCCGAAAGCGAAGAACTCAAGCGTCTCGGGGCACGGGTCGCCGCGGCGCAGCGCGATGTTGGCACTCCAGCGAACGCGCCACGACCGGCCAAAGTGCGAAGTCGTGACACCGGCGTCGAGCCTTCGCCAAAGGGACCAGCACCGATCCCCCTCGATCAGCCCTGACCGAAACACCCGCCGCGTCGAAAGCGTGCCGCCTTGCACGCAGAACCAATTGAGCTACGCTACTCGCTCGTCAGGTTCAGGCGCGCGTCCTGAACGGTGGACGAACTCCTTCCCCCCATGGATGGGTGTTTTATGTCGAACGTAGTTCACGAAACATTGCCCAGCGGGATCGAATACGCGGTTCTTCCGCTGCCCGATCGTCGTGTGGTCGCGTTTCAAATTCGTATGCTCGGCGGATGTTGCAGCGACCCTGCGGATAAGCTCGGCCTTGCGCATCTGATTGACGAAACCATCGACATGGGAACAACCACCCGGACGGGTCGAGAGCTTTCGGATGCGTTCGACGCCATCGGCGCGGGTGCAGGAAGCGGAACCGGTCGCGAGACGACGACCTACACGTGCAGCGTTCTTCCAGAGCATTTCGAGCGTGCGGTCGAACTGCACGCTGACTTTTTGCGGAACCCAACGTTTCCAGAGGACGCGGTCGACGTTGCACTGGACCTCGCGCGTCAGGAACTGGTCGCGCTACAGGACGACGCGCACGGACTGCTTGACAAGTATCTTGGCCAGCAAGCCTGCGGTGCGATTCTCGGGCGACATGCGCTCGGCGAACCGGAGACGATTGGGAATGTGTCGCGCCAGTCGATCGTGGATCACTGGCGAAGCTATTTCTGCAATGGCCGGATGATTGTCACCGTCGCAGGCGCGATCGAAGCGAAAAACGTGTCGCGTGTCCTCGAAAAATACTTCAACGGGTTCGGCGAGAGCAAGCAAGCAGGGCGCGACGGTTTCGCAATGGCGTTCACGCCCGGCACGACCCATTACGACAAAGAGCTTGAGCAGCAGCAGATCGGGATCGGTTGGCCCGGCGTTGAAGTGACGCATAAAGACTACCCGATTCAGCAGGCGGTGATCGGAATCCTTTCCGGTGGGATGAGCGGGCGACTGTTTACCGAAGTGCGCGAAAAACGCGGGCTGGTGTATTGGGTGAGCGCGTGGAGCGAGACGCCGCGCGGCGCTGGCACGATGTTCATGGGCGCATCCACAATGCCCGAGCGGTGCGACGAAACCTACGACGTGCTCGTCGGCGAGGTGGAACGCCTTTCCGAGGACTTGACGGAGGAAGAATTGCAACGAGCGAAGACGGGCATACTCGCCTCGCACGAAACCAGAGGCGATACAACCCGTGCCCGGTGCAGCGACCTTGCAAGCGACCTGTTCTTTTTCGGTAAGCCCATTCCCATCGAGACGAAAATTGCTGAACTCGAAGCGGTCACGGTCAAAGACGTACGAAGATACCTGGAGAACTATCCGCGCGATCAGAGATGTGTTGTCACCGTCGGTCCGCGACCCCTTGGCAGCGCCGGGCCATCTTCCAAGACGCAAGCGAGGGCATCCTCATGAGTAACAGTAACGGAAAAAGCCCCTATACCGTCCGCAAGCTAGACAACGGATTGACCGTCGTGATCGAGCAGATGCCCGATGTACGAAGCGTTGCCGCGGGATTTGCGGTGAAGACGGGCGCTCGCGACGATCCGAAGGAGCTGGCTGGCGTTTCCCATTTTCTTGAGCATATGATGTTCAAGGGGACACCCAAACGCGAGTGGCAGCAGATCACGATCGACTTTGATCGCATGGGCAGTCAGTACAACGCCTACACGAGCGAAGATCGAACGGTGTATTATGGTTGGGTGCGAACGGGCGATCTTGAAAAGCAGATTGAGCTTCTCGCGGATATGATTCAATCGACGCTTCCCCCGGAAGAGTTTACGACTGAAAAGGGCGTCGTGCTTGAAGAAATCGCGATGTCGAAGGATCAACTGGATCACGTCGCGTTTGATTTTCTTCAGGAGAAAGTGTTCGAGAATCATCCGCTGGGTTGGCCCATCCTCGGTTACGACGAGACGCTCAACCCAATGACGCGCGATCAGATGTGGGCGTACTTCAAGAAGCGATATGCGCCTAGTAATATGATGTTCGTGGTGGCGGGCAATGTTGACCCCGCGTCGGTGATGGGGTTGGTTGAAAAGTATTGCGGCTCGCTGGAGGCGGGTGACCCGGGTGACGAACGTGCTCCCGCGACAGTCCCGACCGGGGTGGCTACGCTGAAGGTAGATCGGTTTCAGCAGCAGGTTGTCGCGTTGAGTTTTCCGTCGGTGAGTGCGTTTGATCCTCGCGTCGAAACAGTCTCAGCCGCGACGACGATTCTCGGCGGCGACAACTCGCGATTCTTCTGGAATATCATGCAAAAGGGGCTTGCGCTTCGTGCCGGGGCGTATCATATGGATTATACCGACTGCGGTATCATGATCCTTTATGGAACCTGCGAACCAGATCGTTGCGACGCGTTTCTTGAGGCTGTTCGCGAGGAATCGAATCGGATTTGCAGCGAGCGCGTTTCGCCGGAAGAGGCGGATCGCGTGAAGAACAAGCGTCGGACAAGTCTGGCGATCGAGGGGGAAGCCCCGTATTATCGTCTGACGCAATTGATGGACGACATGGAGTTCTACGGTCGACCGCGCACGGTCGGCGAGCGGCTTGCTGAGGTGGACGAAGTAACGCCCGACACGATCTTCGATTATTTTCAATCGTTGCCCATCAATACGGAAGGTCACCTGACAAGCGTTGGTCCTCGGACTTGGCCTGCGTAGCTCGGGGCGTTTTTTCTTCAGGGGCGGAAAATTTGGTGCAACCGGTCGGCGTTGTGGGTGAAATAAAAGGTAACAGATGTCAACGCAAGCTCCGGTAGAAGTACAGGTTGTTTTTGACGCGTCCAAGGGACGTGGCCGTCGGGCCGTGCGCCCATCGACCTCACCCAAATCTCGGCCACCCGTACGCGCGGGTTCGAGCGGCCTATTTGCGGTGTTCTTGGGGCTTTTTAGCATCGTCGTTTCGAGCGGACTTTATTACGCGACTTGGTGGCAGGCTGATCCGGAAATCTACTTCCGATTGATGACCAAGACGCCAGTGGCTGTTGATATGGATGCGGCCGCACTGATGTTCGGGATCAAAATGCCGCCAGCGTCAAAGGCGAAGTCGACGCCATCGCCCGAACCATCAGCTTCCGTCGATTCGGATTTTCCGACCGCGAAGTGGGATGGACGAATGACGCAGATTGCGATTCCCGCGACGGCGTATACCTGGTTGACCACGTCCAGCGTTTCGTACCTGCTTGTTGCGATGGCTGGCGGGGCGATGGTGTTGGGGGGGGCGGTTCGTCGTAAGATTGGTGTGGTCGTCTTGGCTTTGTCGATCTTGGGACTTGGCGGCGGGGCGTATTACGTCTATTCCGAGTTCGGATGGTATCGACCCAGTGATCTTCGCTACGGCATGGGTATCCTTGTGCTGCTGGCGATTGGTCTTGGGTCAGTGGTTGGTCGTGGAGGTCGTCGTTTAGCACGCTTCGCAACGTTGAGCTTGATTCTCGCCGCGGCTGTTACGGGGGCGGGGCTTTATGTCGGGGGGCAGTGCGGAGCCGTCAAAGTCGAGCATTTCACGCTACCATTCATCGCGACGGCGTTCGCCATTCATGCTGCGTGGGGCATGATCATGTTTCCGTTGTCGAAACGTCTCTAGACGCGTGGTTCGATGGGGAATAATCCGCACAGCGGCCCCTACGTGTCGCCGCGCGCGGTGGTCTTGCGCGTGAGCTGGGGCTATACTGCTTGTGGCGATGGAAGCACCCTTTGGCATTCGAGTGTTGGTTTGTTCGTTGGTTCTTGTCGGCGGGCTTGGGCTTGCGGCGCGATATTGGCGAAAATCGACATCGGTTGCTGACTCCCGGTTTGAGGAGCTTCTCGGTGATCGCCCCTGGCGGCGGCTGGGAGCCGGTATCAGCGTCTTGATCTCGGTGATGTTCGTCGTCGGCGTATGGGTGGTCGATATTCCCGAGAAACCCGTTCCCTACGCGGTGTATTGGATTATCATGCTCGGGCTGACGGTTTGGCTATGCGTGCTGGCGGTGAAGGACGCGTTTCACACTCGGCGAGTGTACGATCAATGGCGAACGGAAAAATACAACGAAGTGGAAGCGCGCGTGAGTCAAGCAAGGGGCGTCCCCAAGGACTGAAACGCATGAGTACGACTATCATGCTGCTTGCCGGGACGATCTTTGCGCTTGTCTTGCAGGGGGCGAGTTGCACGCCGAAACCGCCGGAGGAGCTTGATGTGTGGGGAACCGTTGACATGACCATCGCGAACCAGGCGTTTCGACTCTGGATCGCAGACGATGATGCTGAGCAACAGCAAGGTTTGATGAACGTCTCCGCAGAGCGCATGTCCGCAATGGAAGACGGGACCGA
>JAJRUK010000350.1 GCA_024277835.1 Planctomycetota bacterium
AGCGCATCGACGGAACGTGCCAACAAGAGGCTGCTCGTTCGACTCCACGCAAGAGATGGCGACTCTGCTCGGGC
The DNA here is from genome assembly GCA_024277835.1 of Planctomycetota bacterium. Classification (GTDB taxonomy): domain Bacteria; phylum Planctomycetota; class Phycisphaerae; order UBA1845; family UBA1845; genus JAJRUK01. The sequence continues at coordinate 75 of JAJRUK010000350.1, forward strand.
GATCGAACTGCTCGATCAACTGCTTGTGTCCGCATCGACCGACGTCGAACGTGCGACGCTGCTTCATGAGAAGGGCGATGTGCTCGATGGGGCTGGCGACGCCGCCGGCGCGGTTGCTGCTTACGAAGGTTCTCTAAACTACGACTCGAAGAACTGGGCGACGCTGAACAACATTGCGTTTCTCCTTTCGGACAAACTCAACAATCATGACGGGGCGCTGCAGTACGCTCAACGTGCCGTCGCCATTGCTGATAATTCTTTTACACTTGACACGCTTGGATGGACCTACGTCGGACTCGGGCGTTTTGATCTCGCCATCGCGGAACTGAGTCGGGCGGTTCGCGTGAATCCGGACTACGGGTGGGCGTATTTTCATCTGGGTGAAGCGTATCGGCGAAGCGGGTCGTTTTCGCAGGCGTCTGATGTTCTGCGAACCGGCTTGGATGTTGCGCAGACGTCTGACGACGTTGATCTAAAGGCGGCGATCGCCAAGTCCGTCGAGCGCGTTCAATCTCGGGATCGTACCCCATAAGGTTGTCGTCACGGGCGTTATGATCGACATGTGCCTGGTGCGCTTACCGTAACTATGATTTGGATTGTGCTTGTTATCCTAGTGGTTTGCTCGGGGGCTGTCTCTGGTTCTGAGACAGTTTTGTTCGCGCTCACGCGCAAAGAGCTACAGGAGGCCGGGGCGTCCGTCAGCGGGCTTCGCCGCCGCGCGCACGAGTTGATGCGAAACCCTCGACACGTCTTGATGACGGTGTTGATGACCAATACCGCGATCAACGTGGCGATCTTTTCCCTGTCGTTTCAGGCGTCCGGTGCTCAGCCATCGCTGCATCCGTTGGTTGCGGCGGCGGTCGGTGTTGGCGTTTTGCTGACGGTGATTCTGTTTGGCGAGATGTTGCCGAAGGCGCTCGCGCTACGCAATGCGAAGTCTCTCGCGCCGTATTCGGCGGCATTGTTGAGCAGTCTGGAGGCGGTTCTTTCGCCCGTACAGCGCGTGTTGTCGTTCTTTCTTGTGGACCCAATCACGCGGCTTCTCGCACCGTCAAGAGCTGCGCCGTCGAACGTGTCGGTGGATGAGCTTCGCCTTCTCGTGGAGCACTCCGCTCGCGAAGGGCACATCGACGCCGCCGAAAACGACATGCTCCAGGCCGTCGTCGGTCTGACGGAAATTTCTGTTCGAGAAGTGATGACGCCGCGCGTGGATATCGAGAAGCTCTCGATTCATGCAGACACCCGAAAGACGCGGGACGTCATCGCCACGACCAGGAAGCGTCTTCTCCCGGTGTGCGGGCGCGATCTCGATGACATTCGCGGAATTCTACCAACGCGAAGCGCACTTCTCTATCCCGACGTGAAGATAACCACGTTGATCCATCCGCCGGAGTTTGTTCCCGAGCAGGCCAACCTTGCTCATGTGATGCAACACTTTCGCACGGCGCGAAGTCATCTTGCGATTGTCGTCGATGAATACGGAGGGACAGCCGGGATCGTGACGAACGATAATCTTGTCGCTCGCATCGTTGGCGATTTGCCAATGACCGAAGACGTCAACGAACGATCTTCCACCGAGCGCATCGACGATAACAACTATCGCGTCGATGGTAATCTCAGCGTTCGCACCTGGGCGGAGCGTTTTGCCGTGGGCGAGATTGACGATCATATTGATACCGTGGGCGGTTTGATTCTTTCCAAGCTCGGTCGCGTTCCGCATGTTGGCGACGAAGTCCACGTTCGAAACTTGACGCTTACGGTCGAGTCGATGTCGCGGCAGCGGATCCAGCAGGTGCTGATTAACCGCAACTCGCAAGAGAACGGTTCGGCGGAGACGGCGGCATGAGTTGGGCTGTTGTCATTGCGATCATCCTTGTGGGACTGTTCATGTCGGGGTTCTTCTCCGGCGCGGAGACGGGTCTTTATTGCGTGAACCGTTTGCGTCTGCAACTTGCTGTGCAACAAAACGACGCACGTGCGTCGAGACTTTCTCGCCTGCTTGCTGACGAACAGGGGGCGCTCTCGGCCACGCTCATCGGGACGAACCTGATGAACTATATCACGACGACGGCTGTCGCTTTTCTGTTTGCGACGATGATGCAACTGAGCGATGTCGATTCTCAGCTCTACACGATCATCCTCGTGACGCCGATTGTGTTCGTGTTTGGAGAGGTTGTCCCCAAGAATCTTTTCCAGCGTTACCCGGATAATCTGATGATTCGGGCATCGTGGGGGTTGTCGGCGACGTTCAACCTATTTCGCATCCTTGGTGCGGTTCCGCTTGTTAAAGGGCTGGCTAAGCTCGCGAATCGCCTGACGGGCGGATCGGTCGCGCATAGGGGTTTTGTTGAACCGAAGCGGCGCGTCGCACTCCTCCTGCAAGAAGCGCTGGCGGATCAATCACAAGGCGAAGATCGTAGCGAAATGATCGACCGAGTTTGTCAGCTTTCTGAGACGCCGGTCCGAGAGGTCATGATTCCGTTTCGCCGCGTGACGACGATCGCCGCGACCGCAACGCGACAGCAGTTGATTCGCGTCGCACGCGCGACCGGGTACGCGCGAATTCCGGTCTACGGATCACGCAAGACGCGCATCACGGGTCTTGTGAAACTGGACGAGTTGCTGCGCGATCGGGCGTGGCGTCGCGTGGGCGAACGACTGACGCCCGCCCTTGCCATCAGTCCACACAGCAGCGTCGCGATGGCCATCAATCAAATGCGCGCGGAGAAACGCGAGCTTGCGATCGTGACCGGTCCGGGTAATCATCTTCTGGGGATCGTGACGCTCCGCGATCTGTTGCAGGAACTCATCGGCGAGCAGAACGGCGCGAGCTGATCGCGCCGTCTTGACGCTGTCGAAGGTTTGTCTACCGTGTATACTTCTTCGTGCGGAGGTTCGGTTCCGCATATCGCCCGGTGCGCTTTGTAAACAGGATTGGGATGGGAAATGGAAGACTACACAAAGCTAAGCGTTGATGACTTTCTAAACAAGGTAGCTGATCGGACACCGACACCCGGTGGCGGTGGCGTGACGGGTCTTGCCGGTGCGCTGGCGTGTGCAATGGCGCAGATGGTGGCTGCCTATTCCAAACGCAAGAGCACTTCCGCCGAAGATGCGGAGGCGATTGACGCGGCGATCCTCAAGTTGCGTCGTAAGGACGAGATTCTGCGAGCGCTCATTAGCCAGGACGCTACTGCGTACCAAGCGATGACCACCGCGCGCAAGGCAACGTTCGCCAAAGATCGCGAAGATCCAGACCTTGAGAAGGCGTATCAGGACGCGGTGCTTGGTGCGGTCGCGGTGCCGATGGAGATGGCTGCGACGGCATCGCTGGCGATTGCTGAGATGGACAAGTTCAAGAACATCGCCAATCGACACCTGTTGAGTGATCTGGCGATCGCCGCCGTTTTTGCTCGGGCGACGGCCCGGGCGGCGCGGTGTACGCTGTGGGTCAACGTCGCGGAGATTACGGACGGCGATCAGCGGGCGAAGCTGATGACCAACGTGGATCGCATGATTCTTCACTGTGCAAGTCACCTGACTGCGATCGAGGCGTATGTTCATCGAACGTTGGAGGAAGGCGAATAACACTGCCGATAGAGAGGGTTATGGACGAGTCGGCTCCCTATCACCTCGACATCGAAGGGCTGGAAGAAACCCATGCGCCGAGCGACGGTGGCGGCGGGTTTCGCGGTCGGTCCTGGGTGGGGATTCGGTTTGACTGCTGCGGGGTGTACACGCGGGTCTATCGCAGTTCCGATGGCACCGCGTACCGCGGCTCCTGTCCGCGATGCCTTCGTAAGATTCGTCTTCGCGTCGGCGAGGGCGGCACGTCGTCTCGTTTTTTTGTGGCCGAGTGATTTCCCGCTCTCGCTTCGACATCAATTCGATTATGATCTTTGGGAATGAGTTCATCCCGAAAGAATCTCCACGCGTTTCGCGAATCAACCAGGTCCAAAGCCAAGGATGCGACGAGGGGCGTACCGACGCCAGACGGGGGAGCGCCAGGCGGGCAGTCGCGGCGAGACTATTTGAAAGAGTATGCGCGATGGTTGTGGCCTTACCGGTTGCGACTGGTCGTTGTATTTGTCCTTGCGCTGGTGACGTCTATCCTGACGCTCGCGCTTCCGCTGGCGACGAAGTTTATCATCGATACGACGCTGCCGGAGGCGACGCGACCGCGCAGCGAGAAAATGAGCGAGTTGATTCTGGTCTGCGGCACGATGATCGCGCTGATTCTGGTTTCGCAGAGCGTTGATACGATTCGCCAGTATCTGATGGCCGTGCTCAACGCGAAAGTGATCTTTCGTTTGCGGCAGAAGCTATTTGAGCGATTCCTTCGTCTACCACTGTCGGTGCTTTCCGATTTGAAATCAGGGGGGATCGTTTCGCGCTTGTCGCAGGACACAGACAAGGTGACGGGGCTTGTGCAGATGGCGCTGGTGACACCGGGTGTCGCTTCGCTTCGCGTGCTGTTGACGGTTGCGGTTCTGTTTATCCTTAGTTGGCAGATGGCGCTTCTGGCAACGCTGATGATCCCGCCGATCGTATTGATTAACGTGATTTGGATTCAGCGAGTTAGGCCAATCTATCGCGCGATGGCGCGCGATCGTGAGGAAATTGATGCTCGCGTAACCGAGACGTTCGGCGGGATTCGCGTTGTGCGCGGGTTTCAAAGGGAACGGCGCGAGCAGCGTCAGTATGCGGTCGCTCACCATACCGTCATACGCAAGAAACTGCTTGCGGAGAAGCTTCAGCTAGTGGTGAGTAGTGGCTGGGGTTTTTTGATTCCGGGGGCGTCGCTGGTGATTGTTGGGTTCGGCAGTTACCTGGTGATTGAGGGGCGGGGGACCGTCGGCGACATCGTTGCGTTTCAGATGTACGCGATGATGCTTCTGCATCCGGTGTCGATGATCGTGAATTCTTATAGCGCAACACAGCAAGCGCTCGCAGCCATGGAGCGGGTGTTCGACATCTTGCGTAAACCAATCGAAAAACCGGATGTGCCCGACGCGCAAGAGACACCGAGTCCAATTCGTGAGATCGTGTTTGATTCGGTTGGGTTTGAATATCGTGAGGGACTGTGCGTTCTTGAGGATATTTCGCTAACGGTTCCTGCGGGAAGCGTCGTCGCGCTTGTTGGACCTAGCGGTGGGGGGAAGACGACGCTGACCGATCTTGTCGCGCGGTTTTACGATCCGACGACGGGAGCGATTCGCGTGAACGGGGTCGATCTTCGTGATCTTCGGCTGGCGAGCTATCGGAGTCGATTGGCGATCGTTCCGCAGGAAGTTTTTCTGTTCGACGGGAGTGTTCGAGAGAATATCGCCTATGGAAAGCGTCATGCTACGGACTCGGCCGTTGAAGACGCCGCCCGGCGCGCGAATGCGCACGAGTTCATCGCCCGACTTCCGGAGGGATACGAAACGGTCATCGGAGAGCGCGGGATCAAGCTGTCCGGCGGGCAGCGTCAGAGGCTGAGCATCGCCCGGGCGATCCTTGCCGACCCTGAGGTCTTGATACTCGACGAAGCGACCAGCAACCTCGATACCGAAAGCGAGCAGTTGATTCAGGCGTCGCTCGCAGACCTATTCGCGAGTCGGACGACGTTTGTGATTGCCCATCGACTCAGTACGGTGACGCACGCGGATATGATTGTTGTCATGGACGGCGGGCGCGTCGTCGAGATCGGAAAGCATG
>JAJRUK010000351.1 GCA_024277835.1 Planctomycetota bacterium
CCCGTCTTGAGTTTTCCGGTGTCCATCGCCTCCATACACGCAAGCGTATCAAGGCCCGGCGTCGTTGGCAGCGTAACACCGAACCGCGACTCAATCGCATCGAAAACGGCCTGCTTCAGCGCTGGCGTCACGCCAACCGACCCGATCCCCTGCACATTGCTATGCCCACGAATCGGCAAAAGACCGGCTCCGGGTTTGCCGACCATCCCGCGTAGCAGCGCGAGGTTGATAATCGCACGAACGTTGTCGGTCCCGTGTATGTGATGCGTAATGCCCATTGTCCAGGCGAAAACGGCGTTGGTTGACTCGGCGTAGCGTCGCGCGACGCGGTCCATCGTTGCTGCATCGACACCGGACGCATTTTCAATGTCCGCCCAGTCGAGAGACTCAACATACTTGATAAAAACGTCGCCTTGCTCGGTGGCCGCGTGAATGAATCCGCTCGCTGTCGCGCCGAGTTCGATCACGCGCTTCGCGATCCCGCAGAGTAGCGCAATGTCGCCGCCGATGTGTGGCTGAACGTAGTCGCTGGCGATCGACGAACCAAACAGCAGACTGCGAACGTCGGACGGAACCGAAAAATTCACCAACCCCGTCTCTTTCAGCGGATTGATGACAATCACACCGCCCCCCCGCCGCCTCAGTTTCATGAGTTGTCGCATCAGTCGGGGATGATTCGACGCCGGATTGCCGCCGATCAGAAAGAGAAGATCGCACCGCGACAGGTCTTCAAGATCGATTGTGGCCGTGCCCGTACCGATCGAACTGCCTATTCCGACCCCGCTCGCCTGATGACAATAGTAGCTACAGTTGTTGACGTTATTGGTTCCGTAGAGGCGTGCGAAAAGTTGGATGAGAAACGCCGCTTCGTTTGACGAGCGACCAGAGACGTAGAAAAAACTCTCGTCGGGTTGCACACCGGTCAATGCGCTGGTCGCTCGTTCGATCGCCTCGTCCCACGAAATCGCCCGGTAGCGATCATCGCCGGCCGACGCGAGTAGTGGCTGCGTAATGCGGCCCATCATCTCAAGTTCGCGCGGCGAGAATTTCTGCATCGCCGCGATGTCGTGTTTTGCGAAGAATTCCTCGCTGATCTCCCCCTGCATATCCGCCGCCATCGCCTGCATCGACTTCTTGCAGACCTCGGGAAACCGCCCCGACTCATCCACCATCCCGCCAGCCTGCCCTCCCATCCCCAACGCGCAGGTCTTGCAGGCGTTCTTCGAGCGCATCGCCTTGAAGAATCGCAATAGCCCGCCAGACTCGCGAGCCATGCGCAGTGCATATCGAATCGCCGGAAACCCGCCGCCTGTCGTAACTTTTCGCATCTGCCGAGACTCCGCAACCACCGCCCGACCGCAACCTCCCCATGAACGCCAATGAACTCACATGATAAGATGGGGCGTCTAATCGAGCCGATCGATATATCTGCTCTCTTTTCGGCCACATGATGTGAAACGCTGCGTGTTGATTTTAGTGACGACTCGCGTCACCATACGCCAACTCGGGAGGTGGGCGTGGTCAGCGGAACCTGTAAATTCAAAACCAAAACGAGTATCGCGATCGTCTTCGCGGTGCTGGCCGGGTTGGCTGCGCCTGTTCTTGCGCAAGAACCCGTACCCCAACGCGACCCGGACGCGTTCGTGAATCAACAGCGTGCGGTCGTCGAACGACTTCGCGGTGAGTTCGACGCTCAACTCGGCGACGCAGCGGGAACAGCCTTTGACTGGGGCGGTTGGTATAGTCTTCATATTTTCGTCTTCGACGACGGCGTGGAAAGTTCGCGGACGATGCGGCGGCACGATCGGCGTCTTTGGGGACGACTCTCGCTCGATGACGGGGCACACACGTTCTACGCCCGCGTCCGCCTTAGCCTGATCGATTTCAACGCGGGCGACTCGTACGACGGTAATGAAGACGACATCGACGGGCCAAACCTTGAACGAGGCGTGTATCGCTTCGACCTGGGAAAATGGCGTCGTGCAATGGGCCAAGCGCCGCTCGATTTCAACTTCGTCGCATCCGCCGGGCGAGACCTCGTCGTTTTTGGAACCGGGATCACGCTCGCAACGCCACTTGACCATGTTTCACTCACCACGACATACGAAGATTTCGAGTTCACCGCACTGGCGGGAAAAACAGTTGGCAGCAGCCAGGACTTCGACCTCTCACGCACGGCGAAACGCCTGCGCCGCAACTTCCTCGGCGGGCAACTTAGGTACACGGGCAACGAAAAGCACAGGCCCTTCGTCTACACGCTCTGGCAGCGCGATCGCAACCGCGAGTTCCGCCTTCAACCGCTTCGCAAGTTCAAATACGACTCGTTTTATCTGGGACTCGGTTCCACCGGCGAGTTGATCGACCGATTGTACTATGCGGCCGAGTTCGTTTACGAGACCGGAAGCTCGCAGAACAGCCGGTGGTTCCTGAAAAGTAGCGAGATCGAAGCGTGGGCTGTTCGCACGCAGCTTGAGTATCTCTTTCGAGGTGAGCGCAAGGCCAGAGCATCGGTTGAGTACCTGTTCGGAA
>JAJRUK010000352.1 GCA_024277835.1 Planctomycetota bacterium
ACGCGAACATGTCAAACGGCATTTTACGTCGCGCGTGAACGAACGCGCGATTCAAAAATCCCCTCGCAGCTCCGTCGCGAAAGATGGGCCGACGACGATGCGTCACGACGGTAAAGAAATAGGACGCCCCCTGTTCTCGCCATCGAACGTAGTTTGGCATGCGGTTATGTTATGTCTGAGAGTGTGATGATCAACAGCGTGCCGACAACCGCACGCCATTGAACGGATGTGGTGGGCAATAGCCCACCCTACTCCCCCTGCGCAATGGCGACGGGGGCGAAGATTTCGAAGTCGTGGGTTGATTCACTTGCGCGGCCGCCTAGCTTGTCTTCGACGCGCACCTTCAGCACATACGGCCCCGCCGGAAGGGTCGCGGGGAGTGCGATCCGTTGTGCGATGAAAAAGTCGGTCCGCCGCTGGCTGCACAGGTCGACGATCTCCGGTTCGTCCCGTTGCCAGACGATCTCGCCGCTGTCGGAATAGATGGCCATCCGCGTCGAAAGGCGCGTCTCAAACCGGTCGTCGGTCGTGCGCTGCGCCCGAAGGTTGCGAATCTCGGAATAGACGATCGTTTGAATCTTGCGACCCGCGACGAAGTCCTTCCGCGACATTTTCTCGAACACGCCAAACGTCGATACCTTTCTGCAAAACGCGATCGACTGAACGCTCGGGTCGGCTCGGTCGGCGAGCGTGTCACGAAGGTCGTCCACTGTGGCGAGGGCGGTCTCGCCACTAAGTAGCGGGTCGCGGGCTGCGTCGCGCACGGCGAGCACGGCGTCGATCATGTCCGTGAGCAATCTCGCCTGCTGCTCGGGGAGCTTCTTTGCGGTCTCCGTCGCGTCTTCATCGCGCCCGGCAGCGAGTTGGGCAAGACGCAATCGCCACTCCGCGACAAAGTCCGCCTTTTCCGCGGCATGTTCCGAAAGATCGGCGAGAAGATCGTCGAAGGTCGGGCGCATGTGGCCTGCGTGAACATCCATGGCTTGGTTGGTCGTGTTGTCTTGTGGCGGTACGACCGCTTCGGTGTTGCTCTTTTCTTCCGAACCGATTGAGACCGCCATAATGGCTGGGATGGCCATCGCACGTTGTGTTTGCGGGGCTGCGTTGATGGCGATCTCTGCGTTTGTTGCAACTTTTTCGACCGGCGGAGTCGTTGTCGGTGCGGGTTTAGCAGTGCTCGACTCTTGCTCGCCTTTGTTCGGAAACAAGACCGGCGATGCGGGGATGTTTGCTGTGGCTGCTTGTTCGGTTGCGCGATATTGCGAGGTGCGTTGTAGGAAATCCTCGATCGCCGCGAGCGAGCTATCCTTGGCGGTGTCTTGGGGAGGAGCATCGATCGCCTTTTCGGCGAGTGATGTTTTCGTTGGCGCAAGCAACTCGCTGGTCGGCGTCTTTTTCGGCATCAGGCATCCGCTACAAAGCGTAACGATGGCCGTGCATGTGGTCGTAGCTACGAAACGGCGCGTGCGTCGAGTAAGAGGCTCGACACCGGTCCCGCGATTGTTATTCGATGGGTAGAACATGGAGGGCCCTCCTTAGCCCGCTTTTACGCGAGGCTTTGTGCCTCGCGATGTGTGCGTCACAATGAATTTTTCGATCGCAACCGCGACGGTCGATCCGCCGGTCTTGACAGCAAGGTCCACCGCCAAAAGGTCGCGCTGCATTTCTCTCAAGGCGTCTGGATTGCATCTCCGAAGACGTCGCTCTACAACATCCGGCGATGCAAACAGTTTGCGCGATAAAACGCCAGCGCTGACCCCGTTGTCGTACTCGATGCGAGCTTCAAGAAGCCGCCGCACGCCAAACGATAAGCCACCAATGGCAAGAGCGGGGGCTGCCCGGTCGGTGGCGAGTGTTTGCGTCCAGAGCGCGAGCGCCGAACCCGCATCACCATTGGCGATTGCGTCCAACACCGCGAACGACTTTTCCTCGCGAAGTTGCCCCGTTAGTTCGGCAATATCGTTCGTTGTAATCTCGCTACGCTCGCCCACGTAGGACGACAGCTTGGATAGCTCCGCATCAATCGAACCCGCCGAGTCACCAATGTGCTCGCGAAGTCGATGGGCCGCGGCATTTCTGAGTCGCTTGCCGTACACCTGCTTCGCCCGATCGACCGCCCATCCGACGATCGCTCGCGCGTTCATCGGCTCGCGAATAATCACCTGCCCGCTCTTGGCGATGATCTTATAGAGCTTCGTGTTTTTGGGCATCGATTTGCATAGCAGGATCAACGTGCCCGAGTCGGCTGGTTTTTCGCAATAGCGCTCCAGCGCCGCCCGGTTCTGTGTAATGAACTTGTCCGCGTCTTCAACGATGACAACATTTCGACCGCCCAGAAGCGAAAACGTACGCGCTTCGTCCAGCACCTCCGCAAGGTTCGCAGAGGGTCCGTCGTATCGGGCGGGGGCATTGCCTTCCTCGCCAATCTGCGAAACAACCGCCGTCAGAGCTTCGCTCCGCAAGAAGCGATCCGCCGACGCAATCGCATACACCGGTTTGATTTGTCCCGTCGATTCGCTCATACAAAGTTAGTCGTTGAGTTTGCGAGCCGCGGCTGACGATTGGTTCATCATTGCCAGTCGTTCGTTCGCCTCCGCGATTATTGTCTCTGCCGTAGGGTCAATCTGCGTTGCTCGCGTATAACACTCCCGCGCGAGCAACTCATCCCCCTGAAAGATAGCAACATCGCCCAGATTCATCCAGCTTTCGGCGTCCTTGGCATCGTATCTGAGAATGGTTCGAAGACGCTCTGCGGCCGCTCCGTATTTTTTTTGATCTCGAAGCACCAGCGCCGATCCCAGCAGCGCGTCCCGCATCCCCGGTCGCTGGCGAAGGGCAATATCATACGCGTTCAGCGCTCGATCGTGGTCGCCCACCGTCCGCAACATCGAGGCCATCCCCGTAAAGGCGTCGGTGAGCTGCGGATCAAGGCGAACCGCCTCGCGCAGCCGTGCGATCCCGCGGACGTAATCGCCCCGACTCTTGTGCTCCTCCGCTTCCACCAGAAGCTGCTCGACGCGCCGGCGAGCACGGCGCGAACCGGGGATCGTTGAGTCATCGATCGTCAGATGAGACCCCATCATCGCGGCCGGGCCATTCGCTGTTCGGATTACCGGCGCGATCGCCTTGGCTGTTTCGATCGACTGCACGCTGCTCTGCACACGGTTTTCGCCGAGATCCGTCACCGTCACACGCATCTCGACGTCCCCGGAGACGCTATCCGGGATTCGCCAGTCGAATCGTCCGGTGTTCGCCAGCGGCTCGCGCGACGCAGCCTGCCACGTCGTGATGGGCGGAAGGCGATAGTCAAGTCGAACCGGACGCTTGGAGAGCTGCGTGTCGATCGCCGTCCAGCGAACCTGAACAACGCGTTCGCCCATGACGACCGTCGCCCGAAGCGGATGAAGCTGCACGACCGGCGGGGTGAAGTCGATCATCGCCCAATGATGAGCGCTCGTTCCGCTCGTCGGTGCGGCGCTCGATGCCCCTGTCGCGTTGGTCAGGACGAAAAAGAAACCGACAAGCCCCTCCGCCGATGCGCGGAACGTCATCGGGGACTGGCGGTCGTCGTCAGCGCCGAACAGCTCCCACGTTTTTTCGTCGTCCAACGTGTACCAGAGCTGCACCGCGTCCAGAGGCAGGGCAGCCTCATTGACCCGGTACGCAACGTCGAACGACCGCGTGCGGACGCGCGTCGGGTTGTCGTGGGTTGACTGTGCTGGTGAACTCGCGGCGAAAAGCCCCGCCACGACGAGGCCATGAAAAATCGTTTTCCCGGGCATTTCCAAACGCCTTTTGAGAAAGCAGGATACGGACCACAGCGTCGCCTCCATGCGACGCGTTGGGGGATACATCGACCCACCCCTGCGGCGCACTATACGAGTTAAACTTCTTCAAAACCCCGCTTGGGATGACGAAACCAGCGCCTTTTGCATCCATCCCAGCCCTGCCAGCGACGGCTTGACTCACTTCCCTGTATTGCCAAGCCGGATTGACCAAAGATGCCGGATTCGAGGTTGAAATCAGTCGTAAACTATTGTAAATGCTGTTATTGTGTTCATTTCGGGGCGGCCATAAGTAAAAGCAGTGATATGTGAATATGGGGGAATCCCGAAGGTTTTCGCGGATAAGGCGGATTTTTGACCCCGTCAGAGCCGATTGGAGCTATACCGCCTGTCCAATCGGCAGGTCGGATGGTAAACTCGCGCTGCGAAGTCGGTCTCGTCGGTGGGCCGTCAGCGGTGTTTTGAACCCCATTTTCGGAGATCCGCGGCATGGAGGAATACGAACGACTGAAGGAGTTGGTCGAGGCAGCAGCGGACGACGTTGCAAAGGCCTCCGGTGGAAATAAAGCTGCCGGAACCCGTGTGCGAAAGGCCATGCAAGACGTCAAGGATACCGCGCAGGCTGTGCGGAAGAAAATCCTCGAAGTCCGCTCGCAAGCGACTGACTAACATTGCGTTCTCGCTCAACCGAGCGGAACAGATCGGACGAACGATACGCTACACCGCGCAGACGTCCTTTGATCGAAGGGTGCGCCTGCGCGGTGTGTTTGCTTACGGTGAGTCCGCGCTCTAGAGGGAGACGAGATGGCAGCCTCTTTTCAACTTGATCTTGACGCCATCGATCTCGACGCGACGTGCATCGACCACGACGGCATCTACAAGATGCTTCCCCATGCCTTCGAGTTTCGATTGCTCGATGGGGTGTGCATGGTCGATCCGCAAGAGCGGCACATCGTCGCGTACGCTGACATCAAGGAAGACGACTGGTGGGTTCGCGGTCATGTACCGGGCAGGCCTCTCCTTCCCGGTGTGCTGATGCTTGAGATGGCGGCCCAAACGTCCGCCGTCTTGGCCAAGAGCATTCAGCCAGACGATTCGTTCATCGCTTTTGGCGGCGTTGCGGATTGTAAGTTTCGGCAAAGCGTCACGCCCGGCTCGCGTCTTGTGATTCTCGGCGTTGGGCAGGAGTTTCGCAAGCGGCGGATCGTCTGCAAGACGCAGGGCGTTGTCGATGGGCGACTTGTGTTCGAGGCAGAGATCACCGGGATGGTCGTTCGCTGAGGCGCACTTGGCGGGCCGCTGAAAAAGTGTGGCACCGGTTTGTAACCGGTGCGATATCTCCTGTTCCAAGGTCTGGAGCAGTCTCAAGCCAAGTGTAGCGTGCAACCCCCCTCAATCCCCCCTTGGTAAAGGGGGGACGAAAGAAACGAGTCGCTGCGATTAGTAGGCGCGTGCTCTAGCACCAGTTACAAACCGGTACCACACATTTTCGGGTGAGGTTCTTAGTTGAGACCAATTCTTGGTGAGTCTTGCTGTGGCGGTTGGGTTGGCGTTCCACACTGGGTGCAGCTCATCGCTTTCATTCGCGACCATCGTTGCGCGACGGCGGTCTCTCGCCGCTTGAGATCGGATTCCTTTTTTTCAAGCTCAGCGATTTGCCGATCCAGGTCTTCACGCTCCTGTATGAGTCGTTGCGCTTCTTGCTTGTTGCGTTCCGCCAACGTCTTGACGTCTCGTTCGCGACTTTCGATTTGCTCGTTGTATCGCTCCATGTCGTGGAGTTTTCCGCGCAGCGCAGCCTCTTTCTTTTCAAGCTCCTCTTCCCACTCCGCTTGGCTGCCCTGCCGGTCGTCGTCTGTCGAATCGGTCGGTCGTGACTTTGTTTCCCATCGGTTCAGACCATGCCACGACGAGGACAGGTCCTTCGACAGCACCTTCGCGGAGGCACCATTTTTTCGATGCGCCGACGATTGCGGTTCGATGATCGGTGGGTCGATCGTGAGTTCGCCGCAGTGCGGTTTGTCGATAAATTTTCCGTTACCGTCCGCCGCGATTCGTCCCAGACGCAAGCTGAATGGTCCTGCCTTGATCGTGTCGCCGTGATGAAGCGGGGTGAGTGAACATCGCTGGTTGTTGACATGAAGTCCGTGCCGACTGCCAAGATCGAAGGCGGCGGGAGCATCGCAAAATCGGAAGATTAGCGCGTGTCGTATGGATACATCTTCGTGGTCCAGGCAAAACGCCGCGTCTTCGTGGCTACCAAGTAGCGCGACGGGCTCGAGAATTTCCCAGGACTTGTCGATTCCTTGCAAGGTAAAGATGCACGGCGGATCGAATTCTGGCAGGCCTTTGCTTGGTGTCGTGTTCCAGTCGCCGGAGTCGGGGTTGTGTGGCCTCTGGATCGCGACTTGGATTCTTGTTTCCCCAAGTTGGATGACGTCGCCGTCGCGGACCTCGGTCAGGTCGATCGGTGTATCGTTGAGTCGCGTACCGCCATCGGTGTGGAGATCTTTCAGGAGGATTCTGGCACCGGTGTTTACGATGACGCAATGGGCTTCGGAAATGTTGGCGTCGTGAAGAACGATGTGCGCGGGGCGTCGCGAACCCAGGAGCGTCACGGGTCTTCGCAGGTTCCACGTTTTTTGCGCGACCGTTCCCATCCCGGCGGTGATGCGCACAAGGGGCGCGGTTGCAGGTAGCTGCAAGACCTGCGGGCGAACTGTGGTCGCTGATTTCATGCTTTCTCTTACCTCTCCGAATTCTTCGATGGCACCGCCGATGGGCGAGCATTGCGCATTCGCGACCGGTAGCCGGGTCTGATCGCGGCGGAAGCTGGGCGGTCTTTGCCGATAGTAGGGTACGATTCGCTCGTGCGACCCGGCAAACCCGGATAGACTTATAAGTGGCCGATAACCAAAGTATAAGAAAGCACCGATGGCGAAACAAAAACGCACTATTCTCTTGACCAACGACGACGGGATTGATGCGCCCGGGTTGGTGGCTGCCTATGACGCCGTTTGCGAGCTGGGGAGCGTTCATGTCGTTGCGCCAAGCTCGGAACGTTCGGCATGTAGCCACGCGATTACGTTGCGTCGCCCGATAACTGTGGAGCGTGTGACGCACGATCATTTCGGACCGAGCTTCGCAGTGGATGGCACGCCGGCGGACTGCGTCCGACTTGCTGCTGCGGCGCTTTTTGATGCTCCGTTTGATCTTGTTGTGTCGGGGATCAATCGCGGTGCAAACGCCGGGGTGGATACGTTTTATTCGGGTACGATCGGCGGTGCTCGGGAGGCGGCGATTCTTGGGGTTCATGCGATTGCGTTTTCGCAGGCCCTTCGTCGTGAGGTTGATACGGATTGGTCGAAGACGGCGGCCGCGGCGCGGTTGCTTGCAAAAGATCTATTGGACGAAGCGCTTCCCGGACCCGGTTTTTGGAACGTGAATTTCCCTGCGCCGATCCCTGATGATCCGCTTGCTCATGTTCAGCGCGTGCCCATCGCGGAGCATCCGATGCCCATGACGTTCGATCGGACCGAGCAGGACGAGGGACACAAGTTGCAGTTTGAGTACGGGGCGTCTTATTGGTTACGCGACGTGACGGGGCCTAGCGATTTCAGCGTGATTCGCGACGGGGGCATCTCCGTCACGGCCATGCCGCTGTTCGCACGTTTTTAACAGCCTGCGAGCGCCTCGTCATCCGTCGAGTGGTGGGTTGTCCGAGCCGCGACCGTGAGGGAGCGAACGTTTGAGGACCGGTAGTAACAGGTTGCCATCGCTCCCTCACGGTCGCGGCTCTGATAGGTCGGACCCATCATCTGAAGAGCAGCGAACCATTACGTTTGCGTCAGGGCGAGCGTCCACGCGAGGGTGACGATAGCGATGGCTGTCGCGCCGAGCAGCAGTTGCGACTTCTTCGTTTTCGCGATGTCTTGGCCGACTCTGGCGAGAATCGCTCCGAGAATTAAACCCGAGACGAACCCGCCGATGTGTGCGCCGATGTCGGTTCGCTCGCCGCCAGTACCAAGATACCCCAGTAAGATCGCACCGCCGATCAGCGGCGTCCAGCGGGCGAGCGACTTCACCGGGGAGTGCCTGCGAAGATGCCAAGTCGAACCGGCGAGTATTCCCAGCGCTGCGAAGACAGCCGTCGATGCGCCGACGGAGGTATGGCTCGATTGATGCAGCGCTGCATTGAGAAAGTTGCCGGTCGCCCCGGCGATGAGAATGCTCAACCAGCCAAGACCGGACCCGAGGTGTTGACCCACAAAAAGCCCGAACAGTCCGCCGATGACGAGGTTGCCAGCGAGGTGGGGCAAGCCCGAGTGCAATGTGAGAGCGGTAATCGTTCGCCACCACTGACCGTCCTGGATGAGTCCGGCGTTGGTCATGCCAGCATGGAACCAGTCGAACCCGAAGTGCTTCGTACGCTGAAGAAACTCCACCGCGACGAGCACCGCGACGTATCCCGCAACACCGTACCAGCCATTGGCGTTTCGCAGAACGGCGGGCGCGGGTTTGAAGCGTTCGGGGTTTTCTGTTTCGTAATCGTCGAGTTCAACCTGTGCGCGGGCAGCGTCTTGGGGGAGTACGAGCAGGGCAAACTCGCCAGCCTGCTGATAGAGGCGGTGATTCACGCCAGCAGCGCTCAGAACGACCGAGCGGCGGCGACATTCCTTGCCGCTTTGCGAGCGGTAGACGAGTTGGAGCGAAACCGGGTCGTTCATTGGTCAGATTATACGCGAATGTCGCACCTGTGACCCTGTTTGCAAGTTTCGCATGTGTGCGCGATGGTTTCTTGCATGACAGAGGCACTCAAGCGTCGAAAAGTCCTTAATAGTGTGTTCATGTTCGCGGCGCTGCATCCTTGGCACGGGAATCGTGGAATAAGTCAATGTTATACGCCGGCGCTGGACAATCTTGTGGCGAAACACTTGCGAAATCGAAATTGAAAGGCGGCATCCGTTGAATTGCCCGTTCTGTGCTGAAGAAATCCAAGACGCCGCCGTCATCTGCCGATTCTGCGGGGCGGCGAAGTCGGCAGCCGGGGAATGGGGCGCGCCTGCTCCGCGTCCGGCGCCGCCAGCCCATCGACCGGGGAGCACGACCATCAGAAGTTCCGGTGCGTTCTTCCTGCTATCGAGTCTCGTTTCGCTCGTGTCGCTAACCGACGATGCCCCGCTATTCGGCGCGATGCGAAGCGGGTTTGTTGCTGTGAGCTATAACTTGATTTTCGCAGCGCTCTTTCTGGCGATGGGCCTTGCGTTGATCCTTGGTCGATCGTGGGGGTATCGGGTGTTCATGGCCGGGACCGCGATCTATAGCGTGGACCGACTCTTGTTCCTCCTCAGCAAAGACACGAGAGACGCCTACCTGACCGCAAGCGGCGTAACGCAACAGGTTCGCGGAATGATGGACGTGAGCATGATCGACGAGGGTGTCTTTCTCGGAACTATTCTGACGCTTATCTGCTGGTGGGGGTTCGCGCTGTATATCTATTGGCGACGGGATTATTTTTGTTGACGCGGTTGCTGATTCGTGCGGGTTGGTAGGCAATAGCCCACCCTATGGGGTGCCTGACCTGCTTGGCTCGCAAAGATGCCGGGTCGATGACCCAGTCCTACGGGCCACTAAGCGGTGAGATCGTCCCAATCCACCATTTCAGCAACCACTGCGTCTAGTTTGCGTGGGTCGATACCAAGAATTCGGTCAACAGACGTCCACCCTTTCAACAATTGACGGGGCGGGTTCCTGAATCCAACCGCGAATTGAATGCGATCGCATTCAGCAAACAACCAAGATATTCGCTGTACCCATCGAACCATCTGGTTCCATCTCTTATAAGCTAAGTCGCGATTAGCTGAAGAACTATGCTGTGGTTTGATGGTCGAGTAAGCGTTCACGAGAAAGGCTTGATGCTCGGGCCTCATATCGCATTCGGACAAATCGCCTCGGGGAAAACGAATCCGGTAAAGAATTTTGGCAACAGCATACCGCATTGAGAACCAGTCCTCATAAAAGTAAAGTCCGATGCGTTAATGCACAAGCGATGCCGCAGATTCTTGCCGTCGAGGGGGACTTGTCAACAAACTCGCCTCTTTCAGCAAGACGCCCCATCGTCAAGACGAACCAATATCGCCGATCAACAAAGGTTCCAGATAAAAATCTTGCGAAGGACAGTCACGAAGTTGCCGTCACCGTCGGTCACGGTGAGCGTGATCGTATGAGTCACACCGAAGCATTGGTTGGAATAGAGACGCACGGTCAGCGACGTCCCGGTCCCCAGTAGCGTAACCCCGCCGGGTTGGATGTCCGATCGGTCGGTCGTCCAGACCAGCGACGTGCCGGTAAGCGCCGTGCCGAGGTAGTCTGTTGCTGATGCTTCCAGCGTTACGTCCTTGTAGTAAAGGGCTAACGCCTCATCAAACCCGTCATAAATAAAGTTGATGTTGTTGTCGCCAGGAAGTACATCGTTTGGCGGGGTTGTGATGGCGGCGTTGGGATCGCAGGTGCCGCAATCTCCGGGGCACATCGCGCAGGATTCAGTCCACAGTTCACAGATGTCGTCGCCGCAAGTCTGGATGCGAGTGCAGGGGAGATTGCAGAAGCCTTCGCCGCGGCCATTGTCCCCGCCGTCGTCGCACGCTTCCTCTGGCTGCCGCGTGCCATCGCCGCACTTTCCAAAGCAAGGACCGATCTGATCGACGATGCCCGTGAAGTTGTTTGAAAACATCATGTAATCATCGAGATCGACGTCGCAATCTTCGTCGAGGTCGCCAAGGGGGCGTCC
>JAJRUK010000353.1 GCA_024277835.1 Planctomycetota bacterium
CCTGCTGATCGCTGGACTCGCACTGGGGTTGGCGTCGGTTATTAAGACGATTGTCGCGGTTCATTGGTTGTTGCTTGCAGTCGCGCTCGTCATCAATCATCTGCGCAAGCACAGGGATGATGAATGCACCGGTTACAAACCGGTGCCACACGGGAACACCGGCAAGATGCCGGTGCCATACAAGAGAGACACTGGCAAGATGCCGGTGTCACACCCCGAGCCGCAGGCTTTAGCCTGCGCGGACGTGCGAACGTCCGGGATGCATCGTTTGTCAACAGAGCTTGTGGCGCTAGGTCTCGGTCCCGCCTGTCTATGGCTGGCGACAGGCGCCTACTTCGCCGCGACCAGTCGCTTCGGGTTGTTCTACGACGCTGTCTTCGGATTCAACCTTGGCTACAGCGAGGGCGGCGGGAGTTTCTTTCGCCGATTCGTCGTATTTTTTACGCCGGAACGTTTTCCGTTCCTATTCGATAGCGCGATTGTGCTTTGGTGGGTGACGGCGGTTGCGGTCGTCTGGCTCGTTGTTCGCACGGTTCGCGGCGATCGCGCGTGTAGTTTCATTTTCGCCTGGATACTCGGTGCGTTTATCGCCATTTGTCTGCCGGCGCGGTTTTGGCCTCACTATTATTACTTGATGATTCCCCCGGCATGTATTGCGGTGGCGTGGGTCTGTTTGCAACTCGTGAAGCAGTTGGGTGGCGTCGTCGGAAGTGTTCGTGGTTTGCAAGTCGCAGTCAGCGTTGCCCTTGTTCTTGGCGTTCTGGTGACGGAGTATCGCAGCTATCTCGATCAGCCGCTCTTCGGGATCACCGTGAGGCGTTACAATTCGCGAGATTTCTGGGGGCGGGGGCAGGGTCAAAATATCAAACGCGTCACCGATCCGGGCGATAAGATTTTCGTTGACGGAAACGATGCGTCGTTCTACTACGATTCCGATCGAAAGTGCGCGTCGCGATACACGATGATCACCGGAATCGGTCAGGGCATGGTCGGGGCAGATGATCGCCGGCGGATCATGATGGACGAGCTTCGCGCCGATCCGCCCAGGTTGATCGTGATCTTGTTCGACGAGCCGCCGTTCCCAGCGTGGAAGGCGTTTCTCGACGAGTTCTACGGCGAACCGGTCGGCGCGGATTTCCACGACAAGACCGGCAAACCCATCATGTTCGTCATGGCTCGCAAAGATCAACCCATCGAGTCCATCGACTGGAATTGGGATCGCAGTTCGGTTGGCGGATGGCAACTCGGGGAGCGTCTGCGATGAGCGCAAGCGCCGCCCTGCTCAATATCAAAAAAATTCGGCAAGAACTCGCGCACCAGCGAATCGGGCGACGAGTCGACTATCACGAATCGACCACCAGCACGAATGACATCGCTTGGCACGAGGTTGAAAAGGGCAGCGCTGACGGGTTCGTCGTTTTTGCCGAGCACCAGTCATCCGGTCGTGGTCGCCTTGGTCGTACCTGGGTCATGCCCAAAGCCGCGGGCGTTCTCGCCAGCGTTGTGATCTGCGAGGGGCGATCGGGGCGAAAAACAGCTGCCCTCGGTTTGATCGCTGCCGTGGCGGTGTGTGACGCGGTCGCGGCGGGCGGCTCTGTTGCAGCAACGATTAAGTGGCCGAATGATATCCTGGTGGGGGGGCGGAAAATCGGCGGCATTCTCATCGAGGCGAAGCCACAACCGGGCGGTGGACAAGTGGCGGTGCTCGGAATCGGAATCAACTGTTTGCAGCACCGGGGACACTTTTGCGGCGACCTCGCGGCGTCCGCGACCTCGTTGGACATCGAGAGCGATCGCCCCGTCGATCGGACCGCCGTCGCGATTCGGCTCTTCAAGGAGCTGGACAGATGGATTGGCCAATCTCCGGACGATGCAGGCAAATCTCTGCGAGCCGCCTGGCGATCTCGCTCATCCATGCTGGGTGAGCGAATCCGGGTGCGGCAGGATGGCGTTATCTTCAGCGGATCAGTGATTGATATTGACCCCACGTCCGCTTTGCTGATACAACTTGATGAAGGCGGAGTGAGGGCATTTTCTGCCGCCGACACGACGGTCGTCCGCGCGGACGCGGATGGCTGCTGAACGGATTCGTCCACTGGCGATACGTCGCCGCGCGAGGAGGCGCATGTCACGCAGACAGGGACGTCGCAGTTCCCGGCGCAAAGCGCGATCGGGGCTTTCGCAACTGGGGCGATCTCCGCGCAAACGATCAATACCGGATCGCGCATCACATCCTTCACAACAAACGTCTGCGCGGCAACAGTATTCCGTTACGAAGCAAGCAGTCGCCGTTCCCGATCGCCTTGCCAACGCAACGTGGACGGCGTGTGTCGCGGCTGCTTTATTAGGCCTGACGGTGGCGATTGTTGTTTCGGGGTTGACCTGGTATTTGCATTCCGGGCTTGTCGCGAACACGCTCATGGTTTCCTTCGCGCCTTCGCGCGCGATGGTCGTGGGTGCGAGTTTACTTTCGATCGCGATCGGCGTTCGCGTTCCGCAGCGCCTTGCCATTTGGGTTTGTATGATCGCTTGGGGGCGGTTGAGTTGGGGCGGTCGGGGTGGTCGGTGGCGGGATATTTCCGGCGTTCCGGTCAGCCCCGGAGCACCCGAACGAAAATTATACTGGGCCGCCTTTTCGATTATCTCCCTGGTCGCGGGCGTGACCGTTGCGCTGCTGCCCGCGTGGATACGATTCACCTCGGGCGTCTACGAGTTTCTTCATGTTCACTTTGTCTGGTCGAACGCACCATTGGCGATGTTGAACTTCGCTGTATCTATGCTGGCGGGC
>JAJRUK010000026.1 GCA_024277835.1 Planctomycetota bacterium
CCATCAGCGCGTAGGGAATCAACTTGCCAAAAAGCAGCCCCCCTCGACCGACCGGTGTGACGAAGAGTTGCTCAAGCGTCCCAAGCTCTCGCTCGCGCACGATCGAAAAACTCGTCAGGAAAAGAAGCACCATCTGTAAGATCACGGCGATCAACCCCGGCACGAAGAAATGCGAACTCTCCAGGTTGGGGTTGTACAAGAGGCGCGGACGGACATCAATCGGGAGGGCTGGTGCGCCTGCTTCGTTGCGCGCCGGGGCGAACTGCAAAGCTTCGCCGACCGACTGCGCTCGACCCACCGACATATTCTGAACGAGCAGCGTAACTGTGTTCAGCGCCGTCGTCGCAATTTGAGAATCGCTTCCGTCGATGAGAACCTGCACTTCCGCTTGCTCGTTGCGCAAGAGTCGCGCCGAATACTCTGCGGGGATCAGGATCCCTGCCTTCGCTCGACCCGATCGAATCGCTCGCCGGAAGCTCTCCTGATCGTAAGGCCTACCCACAACTTGAAAGGTCTGCGTGTTCTCTAGCGACTGAATTAGTCGCCGGCTTTCCGCCCGACCATCGAGGTCTAGAACTACGAGCGGGATGTTGTCGATCGTAACATCTATCGCGAACCCGAAGATCAGTAACTGAATCACCGGCACCATGAACATAAAGAAGATCGTCGTCCGGTCTCGCCGGATGTGCGCGAATTCCTTGGTCAAGATCGCCCAGAACCCGTTCACGAAGCAGCCCTCGCCTCTTCTGCCCGACTCAAGATGACGAAGACGTCTTCCAGCGTAGGTGCGACAGGTCGAAACTCCGCTTCACGCTCACCGCCGGTTAGCTCGCGAACCAAGTCGCCGGGGTCAGCCGATGCGTCAACCAGCACATGCAACACCGGCCCAAACAACGTCGCGTCCCGAATCGCTGACATCGACTTCGCGCGAGCGAGTGCCGCTGGAAGCTCTCGACACGACACTTCAAACCGCCGCGCATCGTCGGGCGTGACACGCTTGGATGCTTTCAACTCGCGCGGCGTACCGAGAACAATCAACTCCCCCCCTTGCAAGTACCCGACGTTGCTGCACCGCTCAGCCTCGTCCATGTAATGCGTCGTGACAAACATCGTCACACCCTGGTGTGATAGCGCAAAAAGCAAGTCCCAAAGATCGCGTCGCGCGACAGGATCGATCCCGGCGGTCGGTTCGTCGAGGAAGATTACGTCCGGCTCATGAATCAGCGCACACGCAAGTGCCAAACGCTGCTTCCATCCACCGGATAGATGCGCACCGAGGCGATCAAGATACGGACCGATCCTGGTCAGCTCGATCACCGCTTCCTCGCGCTCGCGCCGCCGGGTTTTCGGAATCCCGTAAATCATCGCATAGAAACGAATGTTCTCGATCGCACTGAGATCGGCGTATAAGCTAAACCGCTGCGACATGTACCCGATGCGCCGCTTGATCGCCTCCGCATCCGTACTCACGTCAAATCCCAAGACCGACCCACGACCAGATGTCGGTCTGAGCACACCGCAGAGCATGCGAATCAACGTCGACTTCCCCGCACCGTTAGGCCCCAGTAGCCCGAAGATACTCGCCCGTGGAACCTCGAGACTAACATCGGAGAGCGCACGAACATTGCCAAAATGTCGCGTCAACTTGTCCGTCTGAATGACGAGGTCTTGTTGGGGTTCGCTCATGGTCGAGGTTTCCGCGGCAAGAGCACATCCGCCGACATACCAACGCGCAGCCGCTGCACCTCGCCCTGCACATCGAGCTTCATGCGAAAGACTTGCTTGCCGCGTTCCTCCGGCGTCTGAAGATTGCGCGGCGTGAACTCGCCATCCGACGCGATGAAGACGACACGCCCCACAAACGCCTCACCCGGTAACGTATCCACCGTCAGCGGCAAGTCGTCGCCAAGATGCACCAGCCCAAGGTATAATTGAGGAACATACGTTCGGACCCAGAGATTCCCCACTTCTAGAAGCGAAACAGACGGCGCATTCGCCGCGACGAGATCGCCAGGCCGCAACTCGATCGCCTCCACCAGGCAGTCGCACGGCGAAACGACAGTCAGTTCCGCAAGCTGCCTTTCAATCGCATCAACCCGCGCCTGCGCCGCGGCCACTTGCGCTTCGGCGTGAGCGATTTCCTCGGTGCGATACCCCGATTCAGCGAGCGCGAGCGCAGCCGCCGCTTCCGCAAGCGTCGCACGCGCCAAGGCGATGTCCTCTTCGCGCGTTCCCTCTTCGAGTAGCGCGACCTCCTCGCGTGCGGACGCGACTTCCGCACGCGCACGCTTTAGCGTGCGCACTGCTCGGTCAAATTCGGTCTGCGCCGCAGATTCGTCTTCGCGGAGTTTTTCAACTCTCTGATAATCAGACTCACCAAGCTCAAGATTCGCCTCAGCCATATGAAGCTTCTCACGAGCGATCTTGATCTCGCCGGGGCGCGGACCCGCCTGCATTTTGGATAGACTCGCGGCAGCCTGATCGCGTCGTGCCTGCACCTGAGTGATTTCTTCCGTACGCAACCCCGATGCAAGTCGATGATGGTCCGCTTTCGCCGAAGCAAGCAGCGAATTTGCCTCCGCGAATCGCTCCCTCAGATCAAACGGATCAATGTCGAAGAGTCGATCGCCCTCCGCCACGCGCTGCCCTTCTTCGACATGCACAACCGAGACCCGTCCGCCAACGCGCGAACCAACACGCACCTGATCTGCTTCAACAAACCCCGAGACGACCGGCTGACCGCGTGACGACTGCTGCACGTAAAGCCATCCGGTAGCGAGCACTGCGACAATAACAACGACGACAATGATTTTGGGCATAACGATCCCGTATCCTTCCATTTCGCGCGCCGCAACATCGCACAGCGCGACTTGACAAGGCATACGACCCCATGTTGACATGCAAACGGAAGAGGGCAAGCGCGGCCCTCGCCAGAAATGTTTCAGGCCTAACGAAAAATTGTGTGGCACCGGCATCTTGCCGGTGTTTTCACGGACCGGTAGCCCGTGCAACACTTGTTATTGGGACAGTCTCATGCAGGCCTGTGATTTGTTCGGGTGTGTCGATTCTCGTCGTCTAGACCTGCGTCGCGTGCGATGGCGACAGCCTCAACACGATCAATGATTGCCATACTCGCCACGTAACAATCGAAGCGCCGATCGCGAGTGCAACATCTGTCGTGTCCGGCGTTCGACCGAAGCTCCCGGCTTTGATGACCTCGATCGCGATAGCCACACACAACACGCATGCCATCGCCAGTGACCAACTCCGCCGAGTGCTCGCCCCACCAAGGAGAAGTGCAAGCCCCAATGACATCGAACCGTACCATAGGACGACCGCAAGACCGGACGCGATCGCCGTTAATGTTGTTTGCTCCCAGAGGGAACGGAACGGAATCCAGGAAACATCGCCAACGCGAATATTCGTCAAGCTCCAAGCGCCGTGACCTATGCTCTCGAAGGCCAGTAGCGATAGCTGAAAAACCAGAGCGAACCCAAGGAGCAAACCAGGAGAAGCGAAACTCGGACGCTTCCGCCATCGCCCTTGAGAGAGTTCATCAACAACGAACACCGCAGCCCAAGCTCCAAACACAACGCCAAGTGACCGTAAGACGACGCTGGCAAGATCAAAGACATGCGAATTCGTAAAGAGCTGCATCCCCTCGATCAAGCATGCCAGAACAACTCCGTGCTTGACCGCCAATCCGAACGCAACTCCCGGACGCCTTCCGACCTCTCGATTTCCAAACGCACTAATATATCCGAGCAATGCAAACCACCCCGCACTGGCAAGCTGCGTAACGATCGCCTGAAACGGCGGCTCGCCGAGAGACGCGTATCGCACCGAAAGCACATCCCACCGAGCACTGCGAAATCCGGCGAACATCGCGTCGGTGGACGTGACAAAGTCGAACGGGAATAGGCCGTACATGAGGAGTCCCACGGCCATCACGGCTGACATCGTTGAGAAGAGTCGCGTCCGCAACCGTTCGCCCATCCAGGTCGATAATTGCACGCCGCACAGCCTTACAACGATCGCCACCCACGCCCCGATCGCCAGACCCGTGACGTTCAAGATCACATCGTACCACGACGCGACCCGC
This sequence comes from Planctomycetota bacterium, assembly GCA_024277835.1. GTDB lineage: Bacteria > Planctomycetota > Phycisphaerae > UBA1845 > UBA1845 > JAJRUK01. Next base: position 4,103 of record JAJRUK010000026.1, read on the forward strand.
GAGAGCAGGTGCGTTTGAGTCGCTTCAACAGCCACACTGATCGCAAGCCCAACGCCGACCGCCGCCATCGCTCCGCGCGTACTGCTCCCGAGCGATCGTCGACACAATACAAAGAGAAATCCTATCGGCACGAAGATCGCGATGTTCAACAAGCGGTCCGAGAGCGGCGCAACCGCGAACCGCAAACCCTCGATCGATGAGATCACTGAGCTGCCGAATATGGAAGGAGTAACGTCGAACGGGATGAGCGATCCGTACACGACCGCAGCAACGACAACAAGCGCCCAACCCCACGAGACTCGCGGGATTCCTGCATCCACTCCGACCGCGCCGTTCTGTTCATGCGAATTCGCTTCCGTGAGCGATTGAATCATCATGGCCTTTCCCCTGTGCTTCACGAACCCCTACCGTTCGGTCCCACGCGAGTGATACGCGTGGTAACCGATCGATTCTAGGCGCAAAGCTGCTACGAAGGCGAGTCGTTCCGCGGAGGTCCGGGAAGATTGGGCAGGAGTCGTCTTATTACGCGCCCAAAGCGACGCGCCGCGGCAGGAACGACAATTTAACGCAATGCGCTCAGGAGAACGGCCAATAACGATCGGTCCAGAGCGTGCTTGGCGACTCGAAACGACGAGCATTAACTACGATATCAGCGGGAGATGTCTGCAACCCTTAAGGCCAAAGCAGTCGCCATGGGAGCTTCCAACAGGTTTGTTCGGTGGAGAAGTGTCGCCGGAACGTTGCGAAAGCCTAAGCCTGTTCACGGATGCCAGGAAGGTCGGCATGGGAAACGCTGCGGGCATCAATAGATGTCAAGAATTTTTCCCCGGCGATCAGGATCGGTAATGCCCTTGTCAATCAAGTCCGCATCACTGGCACTTAGTGAAAACGCTCCTGTCGATAGGACGGCAACCCATCCAACGGATCCCGGCACCGGACTTGCCGTCCCCGGGGTCGCCTTGACCGCGACCGTGTTAAGCATGTTCGTTGGGTTTGTCGGAAACGGCGAACGCAGGTACGGGCCGTAGACATAGGGACTGCCGTACGTCGCGCTTGTATTGCCAGCGGAGTCGCTGTATTCCGTCAGTTGTGTCACAAAGGCGGCGTTGTTCGGTGTGGTCGTACCGGGCGAGTACCCAGGATAGCTCCCGTGCTCTGCGTAGTAGATGTCGATCGCCTTACGAACGTTGGTCAAATTGGCATCCAACGCGTTGGCATTCGCGCTTCCCGACGCACTCGACACGCGCGGAACCGCGATGGCCGCGAGTATTCCGATAATCGTGACCACGATCACAAGCTCGACAAGGGAAAATGCCGAAGCGGTCTGCGTTCGCTTCTTTGAGCTGCAAGACAAGTTCTACTCCCCCAACATGAGTCTTCCCAACAAGCGCCGTCACCGATCTCTAAAGCATACAATGTCAAACCGAATGACAAAAAAACCGCGTACGACGATGTATCGACGCACGCGGCAATGGATTCGTGTTACACCTTATCGGGCGGTCTAGTAAGTGTTGTAGAGAACGCTGTCCTCGTTCGCGGAAGTGCCCGTATTCGCCACGATCGTCCCGCTGGCGACGGTGTATAGCCAACCAACATTCAATGCGTCAGCTGCTGCGACCGCGGTATCCCCCAGCGCGCCGCCAGTCGTTCCAGTACCAGCAACAGGCAGACCGGGGAGGGCACGCAGGTACGGCCCGAACTTGAACACCGAAGTCTTCGTAGCATTCGCGTTTCCAGCTTCGTCCGTGAATGTCGTCAGCTGCGCCTCAAACGTCAGGACAGCGGGAAACGTTCCGCCGTGCTCCGCAGCAAAAACGTCGATTGAGTTACGAAGCGCGGCAAGGTCCGCACGCAACGCCGACTCGTTCGCGCCACGAGCACCCCGGCTAATTCGCGGAACCGCGATCGCCGCGATAACGCCAATGATTACGACAACGATGACCAACTCGACGAGACTGAATCCGCGTTTTCTTGAACCGCTGTGCATCACTCTAACTCGCTTTTTTGACTTGACCCGACGGCACCGCGCCCGACTCCGAGCGCTTCAGCTTGCCACATGGGAAAACCATTCCAAGACTCGTATCGAGGCGAATCGCGGAGTGCTTTAGTTCGACTTTTCTGAGCTTCGGGGTGCGATAAAAAGCACTGCTGTACCGTCGGAACACCGAAAGTGTGCCGACCGTCCGAGAACCTTTTCGAGTTTACAACCGAGTAGCGAATCTCCGGGTGACATTCGCTTCCCGTTGACCACCGCAACCCCGCCATCTCTGGTCATCATGACGCCGCCAAGCGCCGCCGCCGCCTTGAACGCCAGTCGGCTATCATCAACCGGTCGTGGTGCCGCCCCCGGCTCACTTTCCATGCCCTCTGAATTCAACGGAGCGAAGAAATCTCGAGGCGGCTCTTGACTTGCTTCCTTCGCAACCAGTGGAAAGGCAATGTGCGGAATGGGTTGACTCGCCACCGGCGTTGCCACCGCGCTGGTCGTTAGACCGGTCACCGGCGACGCCACCGCGCTCGCGGGACCGCTGTCGCTCAGGACAAACTGATCGACAATCAGTGCCGTTGCACAAAAGCCAACCAGCGCAATGTAAGCTCTTTTTTTTTCGCTAGTCACTGCTGTCACCGTCACTTCCCGAAGCACCACCGTCGGCGTCCTCGAAGAACATGCTGATCGTCAAGACAGCGAGTCGATCCCCATCGCCGTCACCGCCCTGGAGTTTCAAGTAGCTCACGTCGGCCCACGCATCAAGGTCCTCGATCGCCCGAAGCAGCTGCCACAAGTTCTCTGTCGATCCGCCAACGTGAAACGAATACAGTTGTTCACGAAGACCGGGGTATGTTCGTTCTCCCATCGGCTGATACTGGAACACGCGTACGCCATAGTCTTTTGAAAGAGCGGCCACGGTCTCCAGGTACGCTTCGTTCGACGTTTTTCCTTGACTGCCGCCGAGCGCTGCGACAACCCGTTCGTGCTCTGCGAGGGCGCGTTCCTGCTCGCTTCGCGATAACGCGATTGCAGATAGCGTTTCGCGGGACGTCGCCAAGAGCGTTTGCCGATCTTTGTAGATCGTTCTCGCGTCAGCGCTTTCCACGACGCCAAACCACGACGCCACGCCCAGCGCACCAAGCACGATGCACGCCCCGATCGCATCGACCAGCCAGGTAGGTTTTTTTGCAAACTTCATGCGTTCACCATTCGCAGCGAATCTCGAACTCAAACGTCCCGCCGGTAGGCCCGGTCGCACGTCGTATGTGGTCGTGGCTGATCGAACTGAATAGGCCCGTCTCTTTTAGCGCCGTCACGAATCTCAGTGGCGACGCAGGATCCGTACAAACACCCTTGACAACCAACCCTCGAGCAGCATCGACATCAAACTTCTCGCAAGCAACCTCTTCCTTTTTCGCCTCGCTTTTCTTCGCGACAGTCCGAGAAAATGCGGGCACCGCAGGATCTGAAGCAAGCGACGTCAACCAAACACCCGTCGGCATCGCCCCGACTACCTCCGAAATCAATGCCGACCACCGCCTCTTATCTTGCATCTGCAACGCCCGCGTACGCTGCCCTTTCGCCCGTCCAACGGCTACGCTCAGCTCGGCGAGCGCCGCACGCGACGCCTCGATCGTGGCTGCCAGTTGTTCCGTCTCGATCACAGCGCCCTTCGCGCGCGCGTCCTGGTAAGACTTCACAGAGAACCCCACGGCAACAAGCGGAAGCGAGCAGCAAATCGCCGCACCCCACCGCCCGGCGCGTCGGCGGATGGCCCGCGACTCTTGGTCTTGATCAGGGATAAGGTTGACGCGCGCCATGAAACCGCTACTCAGAAAGTGCTGTACCAATCGCCAGCCCGACCAATTCGAGCGGCTGTCCGTGTCCCGAGCTGTAGGTAAGCTCGCATCGATCCCCGCGCAAGCAAGCGCTCGCACGCATAACCTCGATCCCCAACGAGTGTGAAAAATATTCCACGACGTTAGGAATCAAGCTGCCGCGCCCCACCGCGATCAATCCTCGCAGATCGCGACCGGGGTAGCACTGCCTCATGTACGCCACCGACCGCTCAGCCTCCGCCGTCGTCGATCGAAGGGAACTCCGCAACCCACCCATCATCAACCCCGCCAGGCTACCGCGAGACGTTCTCTGTTCACCAGACTCCCGCCCGCCGACCGCCGCGACCCCATGTTCACGCAGGTGAACTTCTGCCGATTTCTCGCCTACGTCTAGCGTAGCTGCCACGCTCCGCGTCCAATCCCCGACGCCCCCGCCCACGGCTCGAACAAGCACAGGAACACGCCCAAGACATACAACAAGCCGCGCCTCCCGCTCCCCAAGGTCCAACACGCCCCACAGTTCATCCTCGCCCGGACGACAAAGAACCGATCCGAAACGCGCCAACGCAAGAGCCGCCGGTTCAACGACCGAACAGATCAAACGAGCCTCATCCATCGTCGTTAGCAACGTCCGAACAGCTACGGGGGACGCGCCGATCCCGACCACATTGGGCGAAGGCGGCTTGCCCGCCGGGCTTCGCCAATACCGCGTCACAGGTTCTTTATCCTCGCCTCGCATGAGTCGCGAAACCTCGGCACATACAACTCGTTCGAGCTGCGCGCTTTCGGAATCCACAACACCCTTCGGAAGCTCAAGCGAAAAATAGTCCAGATCGGGGCTACTCATCACTGCGACCACTTCGCGACCGCGGAACCGCTCGAGCGACGTCACCATTCGTACAAGTTGCGCGGATGGCTGCAAGACGTCCGTGCCGTCGGGCACACCGGTCCGCTCGCACGCACTTGCTGCCACGACCGTCCACCCGCCCTTTGCAGGTGACAGCTGCGCCGCGCGAAGTCCGCGCGCGCCGATGTCCAGGCCAACCGGCGTCCGCGTCGTCTTTTTTTTCAGCAACGTACCAAGCAACAGGACGCCCCCTATCGAATCGCAGACGTAATATCAAACAGCGGAATGAACAGCGCCATCGCAACACCTCCCACGACGACCCCCATCACAACAAGAATAATCGGCTCGATCAGGCGCATCGTCAGCGTGATCAGCTCTTCGTTATCCTCGTCAGCCATGTCCGCACAAAAGAGCATCGCACCACCGAGTTGGCCACTGTCCTCACCCGTATGAATCGCCTGACACAGCGCCGGTTCAGCAACGATGGATCGCTCGAAAGCGGTACTCATCCGCTGCCCCGACGTAACGCACTCTTCGACACCGTCGAACAGATCCTGAAACCGCCGACTTCGCGTCGATCGACGAGTGAGCGCGATCGTTTCCAGGATCCCGACTTTACTCTCGATCAGCACGCCCATCGTCCGCAGCACCTGCGCAAGAATAAGTTGCCGGCGCAGCTTCCCGACGATGGGTATCCGCAGCTGTATGTCCGCCAACCATTGCTTCCCCGCATCACTCACGACCGCATAACAGGTCGCCACGACCAACAAGATGAGAGTGCCCACGATGAAAGGCCAAATCGACTGAAGCGTCGCGCCAAACCAAAGCAACCATTCCGTGACAGCAGGTGTGTCCACGCCCAGTTGTGTGAACATCACATTGAATCGCGGTACCACGAAGAAGAGTAGAACGTTAATCACCGACGAACACATCGAAATCAAAACCGCAGGGTACGCCAGCGCGCCGATAATCTGCTTTCGTACCGCACGAGCTTTTCCCACAATCCCGCCGAGTCGCTCGAGCATTTCGGTCAGAGACCCGCTTGCCTCACCCGCCGCAACAATCGCCGTAAAGACCGGGTTGAACGTCTTGGGGTGCATTTGCAGCGCTTCCGCAAATGGTCGACCGTCCTCCAGCTCTTCAACGAGCTCTTGCATGAGCGCCGCGTGCGATGGCTTTTGCATCTGCTTCGAAATTGCGCTGAGCGCCGGAACGAGCCCCGACCCCGACCGAAGCAGCATCGAGAGTTGCCGCGTCATTTGCGTCAACACTTTCAGCGGAAGCTTCCCGCCGCCAGCAGCCGTCTTCCGTTCGCGAGCACCGACCGCCTGTTCATCTTTCACAGGCTCCACACGAGTGACATACAGACCCTGCCGGCGCAGTTGCTCGCGCGCGTCACGCTCGTCCTTCGCTTCGACAGACGCGGTCTTCGTGCGACCCTCACTATCAACCGCTTCGTAGGCAACGATCATGAGTTCGCCTCCGGCACAACGTCGCCCGCTTCGTGTGCTTCTGAACGCGTTACGCGCAGCACTTCTTCGATCGTCGAGACTTTCTGCTCAACCAAGTCCAGCGCTTTGGACCGCAGCGACCGCCAACCCGCCTGCGCAAGATGCACTCGAAGGTCTGCCTCCGAAGGCCTGTTCGGAATCATCCGCTTCAGCTCCGGATCGATCGTCATGACTTCGTAGACCCCCACTCGTCCGACGAATCCGGTCTGATTGCAGGTGCTGCACCCCTCGCCCTTTTGGAAAAGGTCAGACGTGCGGTGCTCCCAACCAACCTCGCCGAGAAGACGCGGGTCCGGGTAGTACGAACTTCCGCACGATGTGCAAATGCTCCGCGCAAGTCGCTGAGCAACGACGCCCAATAGCGCCGCGGAAATCAAGTACGGTTCGATCCCCATGTCCATGAGTCGAACGATCGCGCCGGGGCTATCGTTCGTGTGAAGCGTGGACAAAACCAGGTGACCCGTCAGCGCAGCCTGAATCGCAACGCGAGCCGTCTCCTCGTCGCGAATCTCGCCGACCATAATCACGTCCGGGTCTTGTCGAAGAATCGATCGAAGCGCGCGCACAAACGTCAAACCGACTCGCTCGTTGACCTGAATTTGATTCACAAGCGGCAGTTGATATTCCACCGGATCCTCGATCGTCACGAGGTTACTGGCTTCGCTGCGCAGAAGGTCCAAACAGGAATAAAGCGTCGTTGTTTTGCCACTACCGGTCGGTCCCGTCGCAAGCAGCAACCCATGCGGACTCCGAACCAGCGCCTCGATCGTCGCCCGATCCTCGCTCGACATACCAAGCGCCGACAAGTCGAAGCTGATCTTGTCGCGATCTAGAATCCGCAAGACAATCTTCTCACCAAGTACCGTAGGCATGCTCGAAACCCGAAGATCAATCTCACGCCCATCCGCCGTGATATGAACGCGACCTTCCTGCGGCAATCGCTTCTCGGCGATGTCCATCTGACCGATAACTTTGATTCGCGAGACGAGCGCCCCGTGCAGAGCGCGCGGCGGAGTCAATATTTCACGAAGTTGACCATCAACACGGCACCGAATGTGCGTCGCGTCTCGATCCGGTTCGATATGAACGTCGCTCGCCCCGGCCCGCAACGCCGTCAAAATCGCGAGATTGACCAAATTGACGACCGGACTTCCCTCGACCATCCGATCAAGGTCCGTCACCGACGTATCATCCGCCGACTCGCCCTCATCCACTTGAACGTCGCTCTCGCCCATCGACGCAAGAAACGCATCGACCGAGACTTCCTCGGCCATGTACTTCCGCTGAAACTCGTGCAGGTTCTCTTCCAGAACCAGCACAGGACGAATCACACAACCGCTCAAACTGCGAAGTCGGTCTATCGCGGGCAGCGACTGTGGCTCTACCATCGCGACCGTCAGCTCGTCGCGAACACGAAACAAGGGAAGCACGCGCAACTGCTCGGCTTCATCGCGCGGTACGAACCGAGCGATGACGGGGTCGATCAGCCCGTGACGCAGCACGCAACCCATGACAGAAAGTCGCCCCGCCAACGCCTGCACGAGCGCCGCCGACGAAATCGCGCCGACATCAACAAGCGCAGCCCCAATCCGCCCGCCAGCTTCCTCTTGGCGAGAAAGCGCTTCGGCAAGTTGACGCTCATCGATCAACCCGTCCTGAACGAGTTGTTCACCGAGCCGTGCTGCAGTTGCGACTTCGACCTTCTCCACCACCGACACTCCCGCGACTTAAAATATCGCTTAACAACAACCGCCTAATGCAAGAAACTTCGCACGGCATCATCGACATCCGAAAACAACTGAAAACGCCCGGTTAGCCCCGTCAACTTGAGTATTTCCCGGCACGTCGGCGACGTCGCTGCGAGCTTCAGCGTCGTCGCACGCGACGCGAGACCGTCCGCCACATCGAGTAACCCCTCGAGCGCTTGACTGTCCATGTAGGGGACATCCGAAAGCGACACAACGACCCGCGCGCCGGGTATCGCCGTCCGAGCGGTCAGTTGCTCAGAAAACTCGACCGCCGTCTCCGCGACTAACGTCCCCGACGGTTTCAGCACACAAACCGTCCCGACCTGTTCCTCGTCGATCTTCATATTCCGCCGCCAGCCTCCCCTTGAACGTAAGTTGCAGGTTGTCCGCTGTCACCCTCAAAAAACACGAGCCGGTTTTCCACCCGTGCGCGACTTGTCGCATCGAGCGCCTGAACAAGCAGCGCTCGCAACGCGACGTCCTCTGGTCCGCTACAAGAAACGCCGCAGTCAATCCGAACCGACCCAGCCGCCGCCGGACACGATCGGATTGCCTCATCGACGTGCGATACAAGCTGCCCCACGACCAGTTTCGCAAGCGCCATGTCCACACGACGCAAGAACCAGACAACACGAGATTCATCAATGCGCCCGACACAGTCATCCAGGCGAACCTTCTGCCGCATCACACCGCCGATCGTATGCAACACATCATCCGCAACTTCCCATCGCCCAGCGTCCGTCAAACTCCGAAGACCCTGCACGGCCAAAACCGCGATCGCTACAGGTTCCCCCAGGGAGTAAGATTCGCGAATCGCAATGTTCGCGTCGCGCATGAAAGCATCGCGCGTACCGAGCGTTGAGGCTGAATCGGTCACACTCGCGCTGCGTGCTTCGAGCTTATCAACGAAAACAGACCAGACCTCACCCACCAGACGCTCCATCGCACGCGCAGCCTCAGGATGCGCCGCGGGCGAAACGTCTAACGTACCCACTGAGATCACGCCCAATCGCTCCCGCCCACGCGTCACCGCAAAGCACCACGCGGGCGCGCTAGTTCCGGCTATTTCGTCTTCGCACTGATCCACGCCCGCCACGAATGACACGTCGGTCGCCAGAACGCGCCCGATCAAATCATCACCGACGGTCACGCGCGACTTTGTTCCAAGCAGGCCAGCACCATGAAGCGGCTCTAGTTCCGCGCCGTCACCAACAACGCGATACGGATGCACGTGCGTCGCTCCAAGCGCATCGGACAACACGCTCCGAAGGTACTCTCCGAAATCTGCCCAAGGATCGTTGGATGGCAGCGTTTCATCCGTCCATTCATCAAATCGCCCAAGCGCTTTCTCGATTGACGACAGAAAACGCCGCTCTACCGACTCCCCCGACGTCAGCTTCGCAGCTTCAGACACAGAGCGAATCGCCAAGTCGCCGTGAACGCCCCGGTGAGACCAACCGCCCACAAGCGTCAACGTGGCAACGCCAGCAACGATCGCCGCAACGCTCCACGGATCGCTCGACACGCCAACCCCTGCAATTGCAAAGACAAGCGAGACCCAAAAGAGCGAGCACAAGAATCCAAACGCCAGTCCGCGTCCTCGACCAAGCAACCGACCCGCAACCCCAACGGCGAGCACAATCGGAAACCAAAGCAATAGCATTGAAAGACTCATACGGCCTCCGTCGAAACTGCGTCGCCATTGCCCAAAAGCCGAGCCGTCGCGTCGGCTTCATTGACCAGTTTGTCCCACGCGTCCGGTTCCGCCTCCATCCTGCCCTGCACATAGTCGGAAAATATCTTCGTCAAACGAGGATCAAGCGTCTTACCTGCCTCTTCGTCCATGATCTTCAGCGCACGCTGCCAGTCGTACGCACCGCGGTAAGATCGCGTCGAAGTAAGTGCGTCGAAGACGTCTGCCACCTGAACGATTCGCGCCTGCAGCGGGATCGCTTCGCCAATTCGACCATCGGGATACCCTGTTCCGTCGTAGCGCTCATGATGATAGAGAATTCCATCGAGCGCCGACGCGAGTTGCGGAACGTTCCGGACAACCTGGTGGCTTCGGACCGGGTGCTCCTTGATATGCGCAAACTCTTCCGCCGTCAGCTTCCCTTCCTTCTTCAAGACGTCGTCGCGAATACCAATCTTGCCCACGTCGTGCAATAACGCCGCCCACTCAAGCATCTGAAGCTCCGCGTCACCCAGTCCGAGCATAGCGCCAAGTTCCCCAGCATAAAACGCGACACGCATCGAGTGGCCACAGGTGTACGTGTCTTTCTGATCAACGGCGTTGACAAGCGATCGCACCATCGAAACAGACATCTCTCGCAGTTCATGCACGAGTCGAAAATTCTGAATCATGTCGCCACAAAAAAGCCCCAGCGACTCGATCAGCATCTTCTCCGAAGCATGGAACTCACTCGCACCAGACTTCCTGTACATCACCACGACACAAACCGGCACATCTCCGACATGAACGGGGGCGACCATGACCTCTTCAAAATTCCCCCCCTCAGTCCCTGCGGGAGCTTCCTGGACCCTTGCGTTCCCACGAGATCCAACTTCTTCGAGCTTCTCAACCAACCACGACGCTACCGTCGGGTCGTCCGAATCCAAGCGCCACAACCCGTCATCTGCGCGCGTGGCGATGCAAAGCCCTCGAGACGCAAAACTCCGCTTCAAACTCGCCCCAAACGTCGAAAGAATCTCCGCTTCGCTCTTTGCCACCGCGAGCTTGCTCGACATATCAAAAACCACGCCGAGTTGTTCGTACACGCCAAGCAGTTCGTCTGCCATCGCGTTGTTTTCCTCGACGAGCTGCTCGAATGTCTCAGACACCGAGTCCATCAAGGTATCCACCGCGCCGAGTTGCTGCGCCATTTCGAGCGCACCACGAAGCTTCTTTACAGGAGTGTCCGCACCGTCAGCATTCGGCGAACCCGATGTCCTCTGCGGTCCTGATTGCCTATTCTCGCTCACGCTCAGCTCCTTCCAGGGAAACGCCAGCCTCAAGCACTTCTTCCACCGCAGCAAGAAGCTCCGACGGCAGGAAGGGCTTCGAGAAAAAGCGAACGCCCCTCGATCGAAGATCGTTTTCCAACCCCTCTCGGTCACACCTCGCCGTGAGTGCAAAAATCGGAAAATCGCAACCGCCTTCATCTCGCACAGCCCGGACAAGACCGACTCCGTCGAGCCCTGGCATGTTCACGTCTGTAATAAGAAGGTCGATCGGCGCATCGCGCATCACTTCAAGGGCTTCAAGTCCGTCCCCCGCGCACATGACGTGGTAACCATGTCGGCGCAACCAGATGCTCAGCACGCGCGCGATGTGTGCATCGTCATCGACAATCAATACGCTACTCATGACGCCCCCCCTTCGGTTGTGCTCGACACACTTTTCACATTCGCCCGACCAGACCCCGCTGGAAGTCGAACCAAAAACGTCGATCCATTACCAAGTTTGCTCATCAATTGAATGTCCCCGCCGTGACGCCGTACGATTTCGCGCGCCGTAAACAGACCGATCCCCGTTCCCGTCTGCGCTTCGACCTCAGGCCCGCTACCCCTTTCAAATTTTTGGAAGATTCGGGCGTGATCGACAGCGTCGATTCCGATGCCGCTATCTTTCACCGTGACCACGACTTGCTCTCGCTCGACCTGACACCCAACCACGATCGTCCCGCCCTTCGGCGTATACTTGATTGCGTTCCCAAGAAGGTTGTTGACAACAACCGCAAGCTTGTCGCGATCTCCGTCGATGGGTTCGAGCTTCGCGGGCAGAACCAACTGAAGTTCCATCTCTTTGTCCTCAGCCATCCCCCGAACATCTCGAACGCCTTCTTCCAGAAGTCGCCGAAGGTTGACTTTCTCCGACCGAATCTCGATCGACCCCAGGTCCAGTTGCGAAACGCTCAAGATGTCTTCCACAAGGCGAGATAAACGTCGCGTCTCCTTTGTGATTACGTTGTAGCACTCAGTGATGACCGCCTTGTCCTCAAACATCCCGCTCGATAGCGTTTCCGTATACGCACGAATGTTTGTGAGTGGCGTCCGTAGTTCATGGGCGACCTGCGCCACAAACTCTTCCCGGCTGCGCTCCGCGCGAACTTGCTGACTCACGTCACGCATCATCACAACCGCACCCGCAGGCGAAGACGACGCGCGAAGCGCACAGATCGTCACACGAAGGATGATCCCACCCGACGAGTCCTCACTGCCAATCTCAACGACCTCACTCATCCCCTCGAAACAACCGTCCCCGCGATGCGAGCGATCGACGAGTTGCCAAATCTCCTGACCACTCGCGGACGTCTCGAGGTCCGCAGGCAGCGCCAAACGCGACGTACCCTCGTCCCAACCAAGAAGACAACAGGCTGCTGCATTCGCAAACCCGATTCGACCGTCCTCATTCAGCAGAACGACTCCGTCAGGAACCGCGTTCAGCGCCCTTGCCACGGTTCCCGCGCTCGTTCGCTCAAGGGCCTCCGAAAGTTCCGCCGTCGCTTCGTTCCGATCCGCCGACTGAATCAATCGACGGGTAAGCTCAATAAGCTCGTTCCAACCCGCCGTCGCCGCGTCTCGGGCATCGGGTATCGACATCACCTCAAGGCGCTCGGCAACACAGTCGCGATTCTCAGCGAGTCGAGACGCGATCTGCCGCGCACCGCGTAACTGCTCGCGAAGACACCGGTAGACCACAAAGAGCGAGCCAAGCACGACAAACACCACAGACAGGGTGCCCGCGTGTCGAGCGAGCGAACTCTCTAACCGTCGCTCCGCAGGAACCACGACGTCAAGAAAACCCGCCTGACCAGCAGCACCTTCACCATCGCTCGACAACATCCCGGAAAGCGGATACTGCATACGAAGCGTGGCTGTCTCCGCCGTTGAACCTGCGACCGAAACCACAGCAACCGTGAACCGATCGCCGCCGCTGATCCGGTCGCCTCGCGGAGTCCCTTCCTCCGAAGGTTGTGTTGAGGCAACGACAGTCCCATCAGCAACCACAGCAGCACGAAGCCCGGGAACCGCCATCGCAAGATCGCGCAAGACATGTCGCATCCGCCGAACCGCCGCTTCGTCCGACAAACCAAGGCGGGGTGTTTCCTCCAGGCGATCGCCAACGAGCTTCACCATCGCTTGGGTCTGCTGCTGATAGTGAGTACGTGCCTCGTTTCGATTCGCGCCGATCCCGTACCGAGCAACAGCTCCCAGTCCGACCAAATAGATCAGCACAACCGACAGCCCAAACCAGCGCGGAACCTCCTCAGCAGTTAGAAACCTACGAACAGAATTCCAGTTCAGACTCAAAGCGCACGCTCCTCATAGCCAGGGCGGACTTTGCCCACAGCAATCACTTATCGAGTAGGGAATTACCGCAATTCACTTGCGCGAGCGCCAAGGCGCGTAACGATAACTAAACGCGACGCCTATCGGACATGCGAAACCCCGGTAACTTCAAAGGATAGGACGCCACACGCACACGGGTCGATAACCCGGTCAATCAGCGATAGCATCAATCGATATGTTCGGTCCTGAAAACCCTAGGGCGATAACACGAACCCCAACCGCGCCCGACCAACACCCCGAGCAAAACCCGAGCCGCAGGCTTCAGCCTGCGCGGGCGTTCGACGTCAAGGATCAAACCTGTTCAATAATGCTCACGAACCGAAGCATCACACAATCGAACAAATCAACCGCGTCCGTACCTCAAACCGCCTGCAAAACATTCGCCGCGCTCGTAAGCTCCGTCACGCGGTCTGTCTTTTCCCAAGTGAATCCGTCGCCGCTTCGACCGAAGTGCCCATGCCGCGCCGTCTCGAAGAAGACCGGACGACGAAGGTCAAGATACTCAATAATCCCTGCGGGTTTGAGCGGAAACGTCTCGCGAACCAGCTTCGCCAGTCGCGAATTCGAAAGCTCGCTCGTCCCGAATGAGTCAACAAGAACGCTCACCGGTTCCGCGACACCAATCGCATACGCAAGCTGAACCTCCGCCTGCTTTGCCAGCTTCGCAGCGACGATGTTCTTGGCGATATGGCGGGCCATGTATGCGGCAGACCGATCCACCTTCGACGGATCCTTGCCAGAAAACGCCCCGCCACCATGCCGACCCCGGCCACCATAAGTATCAACGATAATTTTCCGACCCGTCAAACCGCAATCGCCATGCGGACCACCGACAATGAACCGACCGGTCGGATTCACATGAATCGTCACCTTGTCGTTCCAGAAACTCGCACACTCGCGTTCGATCACGGGGCGAATCACCTTGTCAACGATCTCCGCCTCGGCAGCCTTGCTCATATTCCCGCCGTTCGCTTCATCGATCACGTCTTCCGTATGCTGCGTCGAAATCACGATGTTATCCAATCCGACAGGCGTCCCGCCTTCATAGCGAACCGTAACCTGCGACTTGGAATCCGGACGAAGCCAGGGAATCTCACCCGTTTGACGAGCCTCCGCCAATCGTTCGACCAATCGATGCGACAGATGAATCGGAAGCGGCATGAGCTGTTCGGTCTCGTCACACGCGAACCCGAACATCAACCCCTGATCGCCAGCCCCCTGCTCCGCATGAAGCCCTGCACCCTCGGTAACGCCCTGACTAATGTCGGCTGACTGAGAATGAAGCGAACGCAGAACCGCACAGCTTCGATAGTCAAAACCCGTGGCGGGGTCGTCGTAGCCGATCTTACGAATCGTCTCGCGGATCGTATCCTCCGCCGCCCCAAGCGCATCCCGGGCAGCCGGATTGTGAACTGTCACTTCGCCAGCCACAACGACCAACCCGGTCGTA
>JAJRUK010000354.1 GCA_024277835.1 Planctomycetota bacterium
CAGGCAGCCTTGCGGTTGAACAACGGAGACGTCGGGTCCGTCAGGTCTTTGACTTGCGGGATTATGTGCTTCTGGCTATCGACTTTCGAGGTCAGACTAGGCCAACCCTCGACATACAAAGTCGTGTTGATCAGACGCTTCCCTTTTTTATCGATCAACGTCGCTGTCTGCGACGGCGTTCCATGACACGTACGACATTTAATGTTCGTCGCCTGATCCATGTGGCCATAGATGTTCCCATCGCCCATGATGTCATCTTTCGTGTGACAGTCGATACAATGCATTCCGCGTTCGCCATGAATGCTCGGCGGATTCGAGACGGGGTCCGTCATGTGGTAATTGCCGTTGAATTTCTGATCGGTCGTCCCGGGAACACCAGGCCCGGATGGCAAGTCCGGTGGCATCTGCGCGCGACCCGTGAAACTCAAGCCAATCCGCGCGCCCCGATGGTGACAATGCAAACACTGATCGGTCGGAATCGCCCGCGTGATCTCGTGCGTCATTGGATGCCCTGGCTGAGTGTGATCAATCGACGCATCCGCACTTCGCGAAAGCCCATCGTTCGCATAAAGCATGTGACAGGCCGCGCACCCGTCAGCCCGATACAAACCCTCTTGTCCGACCGCTCCACGATAGCCCTTCCCTCGCGACCAGAGATGGCACCGCGCGCACACTTGACCCGGAACAGCCGCATAATGCGTGGACACAAGAGACGGGTCGGCGCTCGGATCGTACGTCAACAAATCGAGAAGCGACGCAACGGCCCCCGCTTCGGTCGGAACCACACCATCCAGATCCTGCGTCGCGAACGTTCCGTAGATCGGCGTCTTGGTATCGACCACGCCGTTTTGATACAATCCCCCCGCGTAGTGCCCCGCCGTCGTCGACATCATGCTCTTCTTCACATGCTCAGCCTCAACAACGTGACAGCGACCGCATGTATTGTCCACAACGCGAAGATTCGTTGGGTTCACGAACTGCTGGTAGGGAAGATCGTAATCAAGCGGCGCGACCGTCTTGTCCATGATCGGCGGAAGCGCTGGCTGAACGTGGGCGGTGTCTTTATCAAACGAAGCCCCATCGCCCCCATGACAAAACACACAGCCAAGTCCGGGCAACATCGGTGCCCAAATCTCCTCAATGTTCCCGTGGCAGAAGAGGCACCCTTGCTCTGCTGCGACGGTTCCATCCGGCAACTGGACAGCCGGATGTCCTGCGATAGCGACGCTGGTTGCAACCCCAATCATCCACAAAGACATGGATAATACGGGCCTGTGAACGCGTGATCTTTGACGTGTCGTCACTGCCATGTTGTTCCCTCCAGACGCGAGTCGTGCAAACGGGGAAATGACGCCTGTTGTACCAGAGTGTAGGACGCCGCTGACCTGGTTTCCTGCAAATCACGTCCAACTGTTGCCCCAAAATCGAGAATAGCGGCAACCACTTCTCCAGTCCGGTATTACCGGGATCAGCAAAGGACGAAAGCTCGGACATGCGTTATGAAGCAGTACTCCATCGCGACTGGTCTAGTCCATCCCCCCGCTTGGCGTTAGCAAGTCTTGTTCCAAACGATACGAGAAAACCAAGCACTGAAAGGTCAAAGAAGTTTCTTAGAAATGAGATTAAGCGGCGAGCATGCGCCGACGAACGATCAGAATTGAACCAGCGTTCATCAACCCCAACACGATAAGCACGACGCCCCACGATGACACCGACGGAATGCCGAACCCATTCGTGAACATGAAAACGTTGTCCTGAATTTCCGACCCAATATCCGTGTTGCGACGGATGATATCAACCAGGCGTGTTTGTTCGATCTCAAGAAGTAGCTCGCCGCTGAAAAAGTTCTGATACCAGAAACGATCCCCATCGCGAAGCCTCTCAAACTGATCCTTAATCACTGCGTAGATCGTTGGCCCAACCACAGCACCGGGAACATGATCCTCCGCAAGTGCGCCAATCCAAAAATCGACCTTGCCAACATCGCCATACGCTAGCAGAAGCTTCGCAGCTACGATCGGGTCGGATGTGATGTCGTCAAAGTTCGTGATCGGAGAAAGACTAAGCGCAACGCGAACGTCCGCATAACTAGGCAACCCATGATCCCGCGCGCGCTGAATGTTCAGCGCCGCAAGATCAAGCCCCTCCGATCCTGGCTCAAGGAACATAAAATTGCGCGTGTCGTCGACCATCATCAGATCGACCTCTTGCATCTTCACGGCAGCAAGCCCGCGCAATATAGGATCAATCCCGCCCTCCTCAGTCATGCGCCACGGAGCGAAGAAGACCTCCCGAAGCGGAAGATGACCACCCGGAAAAACGGTAAGCCCCGTACCAGGATCCTCGCCTTTTCCGAATCGCAGGAGATGCGTCGAGAGCATACTGTGACCCAACCGAAAAGCACCACTCGAAAAAACGTTTGAAATACTCGGTTGAACCGTCGGGTCATACCCGGAGTACGGCGCAATCGCCCCTTCGCCAAGCAAGGTCGGCAAGAACTCTTTGTACGTAATCACCTGCATCAGCGCACCAACAATCGCACGTGCTCGCTGATAGTATTCCTCGCCAGACAACCCGGGTTCCGCTAGTCTCATCTCTTCGACAAGGCGATTGTGCTCGCGAACAAACAACGTATGCATCACCGTCAGCCCGCTCTGTTCGTTGGCACGAACATCACCTGCGACAAAAAGCAATGGAGACTCACCACCGGCATTGGAAAGCCCCAAAGTGTTGTACGGAAGGTAGTCACCTGAACTCGTGGCCATTCGACCTGTCGAATCAGAACTACGTAGCCAAAACGCCCGCGCTAGGTCTGAGCTGTAGACATTCGATGCATCGATGAACGACGAGATGAAGTTATACTGTTGGCGCGGGTCACCGGGCACTAACCCGGTGGCGTGATCAAACGCGGTTCGGTTAAATGGCAACTCTTTTGTACCCGTCCATTTGGGGTCGAAGTACGGATCCCCGGCATGGATTGCGATCGGCATCGTCTCGTAACCATCCGGCGCTGGCGTCAACGTAATGTCATGATCGAGAAACTGCCCCCACTGCCAAAGAAAGTCAGTCGCCCCCTTTTCACTATACACGGGTGTCGTCTGACCGCAGAGAATGTTGCTGATCACGCGCGGATTCGGACGATCGCTTCCAGCGGGCGTACTCATGCCATCGGCATATGACGCGGGGACGAGGCGCATGAGCGTATCACCAACCGCACCCCAGCCTGTATTCGTAAGGTTATTCGTCGCCCCGTCCACCGTGCGAACCTCTTGCCCCCACGCCGTCGCTACATCTGACGTCGCCGGAACAGCAAGCGCAGCCCCGGGTTTGGCGAAGTGAGATGGCTTGATCCCTGCGCGCTGCTGCCGCTCGATCACCCGCCGCAACCGAGCAGGATCGGAAGGTTCGAGCACCTGCGCGCTAGCAACAACAGCCGATACAAGGACAACCAGCCCAAGACAAAGTAGAACGTTGTTCCTCGTCATTCCCCACCTCAACAGGAGCGCAGCGCGCAAAGTAAGATATTTTCGGAATCGTGGCGGCGCTCGACGCAATAGATGCCCCAATGAGAGACGTTGCTCTCTACCGGACATCGCCCAACCGAATAGCCCCCCGCGTTTTCCCTCGTACGCAGTCTAGCACACTGTTATTCACAAGCAAAGAAAAATCGCCCGCGGGACTGACTCGACCATCGACCCAAGGCTGATATTAGCGGACCTTGGCGAGCAAGAATCGCGCAACTTGCAGTTCCGCAAGGATTTACGCACACTTGCAGTCCCGACCGACCGTCCTTACGATGCTCCAACAAGGAGGATTTCAAGTGCAGAATTTGGCGAACAAACGGGCGCTGGTGTGCGGAGCGTCCCAGGGAATCGGTCACGCGTGCGCGGTCGAGCTTGCAAGTCAAGGTGCAAGCGTCACGATCGTTGCCCGAAACGAGGACAATCTGAAGGCGGCGGCAGGCAATCTCCCCGGCGACGGACAACATCGCTGGATCGCAGCGGACTTTGGTCAACCGGACGCATTGCGCGAAAAAGTAAGCGCACACGTCGGGGAGTTCGGACCGTTCACCATCCTGGTCAACAACACCGGCGGACCACCCCACGGACCGATCGTCGATGCGACACCGGATCAATTCCTTGGCGCGATCTCGAACCACATCGTTTGCAATCAACACCTCGTGCAAACGCTACTGCCGGGGATGAAGGATGCAAAGTATGGCCGGATTATCAACATCATTTCGACATCCGTCATCATGCCCATCCGCGGACTCGGCGTTTCCAATACGACGCGCGGCGCGGTTGCGAATTGGGGGCGAACGCTGGCGGGTGAGCTTGCGCCGTTTGGAATCACGGTCAACAACGTGCTGCCCGGTTTCACCGACACGGCTCGACTGACGTCCCTGTTCGATGCAAAAGCGAAATCACTCGGCACCACGCCCGAGCAGGTGCGAAAAAATGTCGTCGCGTCGATTCCGATGGAGCGGATGGGTGAACCATCTGAGATTGGTGCGGTCGTTGCGTTTCTTGCGTCGCCGGGTGCGTCTTATCTGAGCGGTGTCAACTTACCCGTCGATGGCGCTCGGACTGCCATTCAATAAACCCGCATCGGACGAACCGATGAAACAGATTCAAAATTACATCGGCGGCGAACTACGCTCACCCGAGTCGGGTCACTCCCTCGGGAACATCGACCCAGCCACCGGAGAAACTTACTCGCTTGTTCCTGATAGCGACGAACGCGACGTCGATAAAGCTGTCACCGCCGCTACGGACGCTTTCTCCTGTTGGTCAACAACACCCGTCGATACGCGCTCGCAGATTCTTCATAAGATAGCAGATGCCATAGACGCGAATGTCGATCGATTGGCACATGCGGAATGCGTCGATAGTGGCAAGCCACTGTCACTCGCCCGTTCGCTCGAAATTCCGCGAGCAGCCTCGAACTTTCGTTTCTTCGCAAGCGCTATTGTTCAATCAAAAAGCGAGTCGCACGCCACCGACAACGTTGCGATCAACTACACACTCCGCAAACCGCGTGGCGTGGCGGGCTTGATCTCTCCGTGGAACCTTCCGCTGTATCTTTTCACCTGGAAAGTTGCCCCAGCTATTGCGTTCGGAAATACCGCCGTTGCAAAGCCCTCTGAGATTACGCCCATGACGGCGTATCTGTTCTCCCAACTGTGCATCGAAGCTGGCCTGCCGCCGGGCGTCCTTAATGTCGTGCATGGGACAGGCGCGAAGGCCGGGGCTGCCATCGTGTCGCACCCCGAAACGACAACGATCTCGTTTACAGGCGGAACCGTCACCGGGCGGGAAATCGCACGAGTCGCCGCCCCGATGTTTAAAAAAATAGCACTGGAGCTTGGCGGCAAGAACCCCAACATCATCTTCGCAGACGCAGACCTTGATGAAGCAATCGCCGGAAGTTTGCGATCCTCCTTCGCCAATCAGGGGCAAGTTTGTCTCTGCGGGTCGCGTATTTTCGTTGAACAGCCAGTGTACGATGAATTTCTCACGCGGTTCGTAGAAGCCACGAAACGCCTGAAGGTCGGCGACCCGCTCGATGAAGACACCAACCAGGGCGCGCTCGTTTCTCATATTCAGCGCGACAAAGTCTTGTCGTACATCGACCTCGCCCAAGAGGAGGGCGGAACGATCTGCTGCGGCGGCGAGCTTCCCGAATATCTCCCAGTTCGCTGCCGTAAGGGGTTCTTTGTGTCACCGACTGTCATCACAGGGCTTTCTGTCGATGCCCGCGTGAACCAGGAAGAAATCTTCGGACCGGTGGTCACGGTGACACCGTTCGATAGTGAAAAGCAAGTGATTGACTACGCCAACGGCGTCGAGTATGGCCTGTCCGCGTCGGTCTGGACGAAAGACGTTGGTCGGGCGCATCGCGTCGCAGATCGCATCGAAGTGGGGACGGTTTGGATTAACTGCTGGTTAGTCCGTGATCTTCGAGTGCCCTTTGGCGGAATGAAACAAAGCGGCGTTGGCCGCGAAGGCGGCGAGGAAGCGATGCGATTCTTCACCGAACCGAAAAACGTGTGCATCAAGATACCCTATAAGTAAGCTATGAAATAGACAACGAATTCACGGCCTCCCGGGAAGTGTGGCACCGGTTTGTAGCCGGTGAGTTGTCGCCTCTTTCAGCGTCTTGCACCGGTTACAAACCGGTGCCACATAGAAAAACTTCGTTTTTCAACAGGCTGATAGTGTTACACAATAGTCGCCAGTCGCCTGCGGATTTGCCATGCCAAATGAACAAACACGTCCGAGCTTCGCCGTCGGGTTGATCGAACGATACGACCACGCCCTTTTGATCGCACTCCCAGCGCCGAGCGACGACGACAAAAGACTCTGGGTTTTCCCGCGTGGCCGAATCGAACCCGGCGAGTCGCCGGAAGTCGCAATGCGTCGCATCGCCCAGGATCACCTCGAAATTGAAGTTGAAGTCGTCGTCGGTCAGCCACCCATCATCGAAACCATCGACGGCGAAGAAGTCGAACTTCGATACATGTTCTGCGGCATCCTAACGGGCGACCCATTCGCCGGACCCTACAAAGAAATCCGTTGGGCACCAAAACAGCAACTCCGCGAATACGATTTCGATTCCGCAAGCGTACCGGTCATCGAGTGGCTGTTAGAAACGTAGGTAGCGGTCAGCGGCTACGCACCTCTGGATGCTCCGTTAAGGAGTTCGGTCCGCGTGATGTGCATGAGCGAACAATTGACAGTCCGCTCTGCGGGTCCGTCGGGGCCTTCCGGACCCGGAACAGCCACGGTCACCTTTGACCGTTGAACGATGGCCATGTCGGGGTGCAGCACGTCATAGGTCGCGCCATCAGAGAGATAGACCCTGAAAGATCCAAAAGGCGTCGCCCTTAGAAGTTCTATGATGTCTTCTGGTCGCATATTCAATCGACTCCGATGATTCGCGTGTTTCGTTCAATTGTAAGAGTTAAACACGTCGATTTCAAGCCCCGCACTGGTGCGGACAACTGAGGCGTTCCCGGATGAATTCTGCTAAACTTCAAAACGATGGGAGTTCAAGCTTGATCGACGAAGGATTATTGGAGCCTCGACAGAAGGACCGAACGCTATTGCAACTGGCGATGTTGCTGTCGGTCGCGTTCGGGGCATCGACGATTCGCTCCTGGCTTTTTGCGTTGGGATACATAACCGATGCCGATGGCGCGTGGTCGTGGTACGAGGGGACGGCATCTGCAGCGGTCGAGAATCTAGTAGCGCTTCTGCTTGTTCTGTTCTTCATCGTTAACGATGGGCGTAAGTTTGCCGACTTTGGATTCGCCTGGCAG
>JAJRUK010000355.1 GCA_024277835.1 Planctomycetota bacterium
ACTCCCTTGAGAAATCACTGGTTTCTGGTCCGCAGCAAGCCCCCTTTGGTGTGGAGCGAAGACGAGCAGACGAGCATTTGGTTTCCGGAAGAATCAGAAGACCATCAACGTCTTCTGGACGTTATCCGAGAGTGCAGAAATCACCCGGAACGAGCGGTGAAGGCAATTCACTTCCAGTTTCTCAAGGAAATGGGCTTGTAGTCTGGTAAGTCGGGTGATCGACCAAACACAACAGGGGACGAGCGAAATGTTGGGTCGATGACCCCACCTACGCATCTGCAAAACCCGTAACAGCAAGCAACGCTCGAGACACAACCGCCACGTCATCGTTGAGAGCTGTCGAGCCGAAACACTTGACTGCGAAGTTCAACAGACTGACAATGCCGAGCAATGTCGGAGCCAAGGCTATGTGTCGCTGACGAAGGTCCACCGCTGTTTCGTGGTTGGGTTGTCCTGTTTGCCGTCACATTTCTTCTCTACGCGTTCACAGCCAATCGGTCCGCCCAGTGGCAGGATTCGGGGAACATCATCCTTCGTGTGGTCACCGGCGAAGTCGCCAACCCGCTGGGACTCGCCCTGAGTCACCCCCTCCACTTTTGGCTTTGCAAACTTTTCGCAGCGACACTTCCGCTTGAGCCAGCCTTTGCGGTCACGCTTGTAAGCTCGTTCGCTGCTGCCATCGCGGTGGCTAATGTTTTTGGCTGTTCGGTCTGCCTGACCGGAAATCGAGGTGTCGCCCTTTGGGCGGCGCTGTCTCTTGCAGTGGCGAATGTCTTTTGGCAGCTCGCGACGATTGCCGAAACATATACGCTCGCCGCTGCCTTGCTGTCGGCTGAGTGCTGGTGTCTGGTCGCGTTCGTCAAGAAAAAACGCCCCACGCTGCTTGTTTGCGTGCTACTCTTCAACGGCCTGGGCATCGCCAACCACATGCTGGCGAGTCTCACGGCGCCGGCGATTGGCGTGTTACTCGTCATCGCGTTGAAGAACCGCTGGGTGACCTGGCGGACCTTGGCTGTCGGTGCTTGCGCGTGGTTCGTCGGCGCCTCGCCGTACCTCTACCTGATCGTTGAACAGGCTGTCCAAACGGGCGATCTGGCGAATACAATGCACTCGGCGTTATTCGGCAACGCTTTTGCGGATAGTGTCTTGAACGTCGTACCGCCCGTGCGTTCGCTTGCGATCTCGTCTGCCTTCATGGCACTTTCCTTTCCCAGCTTGCTCCTGCCGGCGGCGATTTATGGCGCATGGCATGGCGAGAGCGTTGGCGTTCCCAGGGTTGTGCGACTGATTCTGTTGGGTTCGCTCGTGATGCTTCTGTTGTTCGCCGCGCGGTACAATGTTGTCGATCAGCACATTTTCTTCTTGCCGTCATATATCCTGCTAACGATCTTTGGAAGTGTTGGCGCTGCGGTCTACCTCAAGCGACCCAAAGCTCATATCGTAAGAACGCTTGGTATTGTGCTACTTGCTGGAACGCCGCTGGTTTCGGCGCTTGCGCCTGTCGTGGCGGGTCGCTCCGAGGCGCTCAGGAGCATGGTCCATCGGAAACCGTATCGAAATGACTTCGTCTATCTTCTGACGCCCTGGTCGGTCGTCAAAGACTCGGCGGAGCGGATGAGCCGGCAGGCTGTGGAGCTAGCCGGTGATAACGGCCTGATCGTTGTTGAGGATTCGATGGCGATCTACGCGTTGCGCTATACCGCCATGATGGAGGCGCGCGATGACATCGAAGTGACGGTCGATGCAGCACTCATCTCAGAGGCCGTCGAAACAGGGCGGCGCGTAGTTCTCGTGCCATTCGACCGCGATCATCCGAAGACTCCCACTACTGGCGGCGAGTGGCAGCGCGTCGGTGATCTATATGAACTCCGAACGGTTGCCCACCCTTAGTCCACACAAACTCGATGGCGCATGGGCCTATTCCTCGCGCGATTCCAGATCGACCATTCCCAGTCGCGACACCAACACTGCCACACCGACGACAACGATCGCGTATATCGGTACGAGGTATCGCAAGCGAACCACGATCGCCAGGCAACCCAAACTCGCGAAGATTGCACACGCGGCGTAGCTCACCACAACGACGCGATCCACGGACCAACCGCGATCGATGAGTTGGTCGTAGTAATGTCTTCGGTCGCCTTGTGTAATCGGTTTTCCATTTCGCCAGCGCCGAGTCATCGCCAAAGCAGTATCAGCGATGGGCAAACCAAAGACCATAATCGAAGCCAGCAGATACCGCAGAGCGTTCGCCTCGGCAAAAATCAGCAGCACAACTGCCACATTCAGCCCGAGCAACATCGAACCCGCGTCGCCCATGAAAATCTTGGCGGGATGCCGATTAAAGGGAAGAAAACCCAGCGCTCCCCCCATCATCGAAAGCGTCACCACGAGGCGCAGCACGTCCCACGAACGTCGATCGCTCCCCAAGTGGCAGTGGATCGCAAGAACAAGAAGCCCCGCAGAAGTAATCGCGACCACCCCCGTACACAGGCTGTCCATTCCGTCTATCAGATTCGTTGCGTTGCAAGCGCCGAGCACGATCAGAAAGGTGATGGGCAACGAATAGGCAAGCACAAGCCAAGGCGGCAGGTCGTTCGCGCCGCTGCTTGTCAAACCCATCCAACTGCGGACCGTGTCATCGCCGATTCCGGAGACGACGAGTACAACAACGACAACACAAAGACCCAGCAACTTGAAACGCGACGACGCCATCCGCAGGTCGTCAAACAACCCCAACAGCATAGAAAGCAGTCCGGCAATAAAGACGCCGAGCAGCGGACCGAGCACAAGCGAAGGGCTTTCGGCGGAACGGTCGGTCGCGTTGAACATCATCCACGCAACACCAATGCCACAACACCAGCCGAGAAAGATTGCTACTCCGCCAAGGTACGCTGTGGGCGCAGCGTGCGGTTTGAGAAAGTCGTCCGGACGATCGACGATCTTCCACCGCAACGCGACCCACCGACATGCAGGCGTCGCCACGAACGAGACGGCAAATGCGCAGACGAGTACCGGCCAATACGCGCCCACAACATCGATGATTCTCGTTTGTTCGCTCGGCACCGCGTCCTCCCCTTGCTGGTGAGGCCATACATCAACAGTCTGCAGATGGGCCGCGCGGCATCGTATGCGTACGAATCCCCTATGACAAGCGATGCGATCAAACGGACTCGCTCGGCGTATCGATCGACGCTATGATGGTGCAAGCGCACCCGTAGTGCGAACCACATGACAGCATGGACCGTCGAACGCGAGGGCGGAATCCATGGCCGCGCGATGAATGAGATCAAACCGAATACAACAATGATCGACGTGCGACACATGCAACCCGACGAAGCGCCCGCCGTTGCGAATTTGCACGCCCACGCGATCACCGAAGGATTTTTGAATAAGCTCGGGCTTCGCTTCTTGGCATGCCTGTACCGAGGCATCCAGAATGAACCGTCGTCGCACGTCTGGATCGCTCGACAAGAAAACGACCTCGTTGGTTTTTGCGCGTACACCCAAAACGTTCGCGGTTTGTACACGCGCGTTTTGCGAGAGCGTTTCGTTCGACTTGCCTTCGCCTCGCTTCCCAGAAGCTTAAATCCGTGGGTGCTTAAAGAGGTTCTCGATACGCTGCGTTACCCGACGAAGCAGGATGACCACCAACTGCCCGCCGCAGAAATCCTCAGTATCGCTGTGCATTCCCAATCGCAAGGCAGCGGTATTGGAAAAAGGCTGCTCGAAACAGCCGTTTCGCAAGCGACCGCCGACGGCGAAACCGAGGTGAAGGTACTCGCCGGTGCCGCGCTCGCCGGAGCCAACAGGTTCTACTTGGGCTTTGGCTTCGAGAAGCGATGCGAGATTCAGCAGCATGGCCACGCACTAAACGCGTACGTGAAACGCCTGCAAGCGCCAAGTCCGTGACAGGCTGTTGAAGAAGTGTGGCACCGGTTTGTAACCGGCGCGAGATAGACCGTTTCAAGGTCTAGCACCGGTTACAAACCGGTGCCACACAGAAAAACTTCGTTTTTCAACAGACTGGTAATACGTCGTCAGCAAGACGGGCAATAACCAATCACTTCTCGGACCTCGCTCTCCGGGGCACCCTAATTCCAACAATAAAGCTCGATTATAGGACCGCAATTAGCATCCGATCCGCCTCGATTCAAAACTCAGCGACACAATCTCGGCCCTATTGAGCGATCGAAACCGGCGTTTGTCAGCCCCATCGGCGTATCATAGTGTTAATTTGGGCAATCTGACGAGTCCGCGCGGGAACCGTAGCGCGAATCTCAGCTCTAGACGGGCCTAAGATTGCACGGGGGTCGCAGCCTCGAAAGTTGGGCTGCCGTAGGGGGAGGTGACAAGATTCTAGCTCGTGACACAGCCGCGTTTATGATCCGCGAACGCGCGATCGTTCTCATCGGTTTTCCCTTGACGCTCCTGTCTTTCTTCGCATCGGGTGGTTGCACTGATTTGAATAGTCCGGTGGTTGGCGGCGGAGGAACGACGCTCGGTGGCTCCGTCGGAACCGATGAATCGATCGACGGTGGAAACGTAATCGCGGTGGCGGGCGTGAACGAGTCCGGTGCGAACGATGGCATCGAACTGACTTTCAAAGCGGGTCCGGTGTTCTGCTGCAACCCGCTGACGATTCAGTTCGCGTCTGAGCTTCGCGGACCTGACCCATTTGGAAACGTGACGTACGATTGGGATTTCGGAAATGGACGCGGTAGCGAAGGCGAAAACCCAAAACACACCTTCCCATTCCGCGGCGACTACATCATCACGCTAACCGCAACCTTCGGCAACAACGAAACAAGAGTCGCGACGCGTATTCTCTCGTTACGCAGAGACGCGGAAGCAGGCGATGTCATCTCGATCGCCGAGATAGTCAACCCGGACGACGATGTTCTCAAACCAGAGGACGACGAAGAGGAAGTCGTAGATGAAGAGGTTGAGATCGACGACGAACCGGTCGTCCCGGTCGCACCTATGATCCGCGCGATGTATGGCCCCTCCGACAACGAGTATCTCGAACCGGGCATGCTCGTGGACAACGCCCTCGATGATGGCATCACTGATTTCGTAACCAAGTTTGGCCAGTTGGAAAGCCCGTTGGGAACGTATGATCGACGAAGCCTCGACGCGTGGATTCAGAAACTTGAAGCAGCCAACGGCAACCTCTGGGTCGCGATCAACTGGGCTGCGAATCCGGAGATGTCCTGGATCGATCCGATCGAGGCGTTTGTCACCGCGGACGGGGTCGCTTTACCGAATACACCGTGCCCGACGTCGCAGTACTATTGGCGGCGCAGCATTGCGGAACGCGGTGCGGCGCTAGCGGCGCTCGCGATTGACTACCCGACCCTCAGAGGCATGGTGGTCGATGTCGAGATGTACCACTCGGAAATCAGAAAGTATACTGATCCCAGTTACAGCGATTCGGCTTTCGGTCCCTATCTGGAATCGTTGACGCCCGGTGTAGCGCTCCCTTCCGCGGGTCAGCGATATGGGTGGGTGCTCACCCACGGCGGCGAGCAAGCCTATATCGACTTTCAACGCGAGCTGGTGCGCGGTCTGGCGGCCAGTGCGCTCGCCGCGATCCGCGCAGCAAACCCGAACTTCGAAGTCGGCGGGACAGGCATGGTCAAAGACGGCGAGTGGTTCTACGACGGGTTCGCGCTGGGGTTCGGTACCGCGCAGCGTCCTCTCTTCGAGTTTGCCCAACGGTTTTACACATCAGGATACAGTAGCGACGTACAAACTTTTCAGGACAGTTACCGGGCGCGTGGTATCTATGCAAACGTCGTGGTGGGTCTGCGACTTGATAACTACCCGCCCGATGCGTTCGCCGACCATTTCTACTCCGGCGCAATCGAGACAGCCGGCGTGTGGATTTACGACGCGACGGAGTTCGCCG
Organism: Planctomycetota bacterium; assembly: GCA_024277835.1. Taxonomy (GTDB): domain Bacteria; phylum Planctomycetota; class Phycisphaerae; order UBA1845; family UBA1845; genus JAJRUK01. The sequence continues at coordinate 5,912 of JAJRUK010000355.1, forward strand.
ATACAACGCACAGCGACAACTGCGAAACGATCGAGGACTATCGCAACGCCCTTAGGCTCGCGAACGATGAAGTCAACAACTACCTCGCCGACTCGGCGTATGTGAGCACTCTCTCGGCGGGTCCGTTTGTCCCGGCGTGCAGCGACGAGCTGCCCGTGATTCCGACAACCGCCTATGTTCCGCTTGAAGGCGGGCCAATCGCGACCGAAGAACTGCGCATCCGGCGGCAGTTGACGTATTTCTTCTACGCAACCGCCGGCGACGCCATCTCGTTCGATCTGACGATTCGTCGGATCACGGACGAATACCTGACGGGTTGGTGGGTGCTCAAGGGTCCGGACGAGACGCCGATCAATAGTGGCGCATGGACTCCCGAATCGAATCCGGCGCAGGTTCGCGCGACGGCGACACAAACGGGACTCTACGCGCTCGTCGTCGATCCCGACTGGCGGTTCCCAGTCTCGATTAAGAATCCCTCACATCCCGGATCGTATACCGGCGGAGAAGATGACGGGAGACTTCGCGTCTTCGGTGCCCATTTGCTGCAACGGCCTCAACTTTTGGCGTATGTGCCACCCGGTGTCACGAGCATAGGCATCACCGTCGTTGCACCTGTGGGCGAACAGACCAACGTCAGCATTTTTGATGAGCGCGATCGCACCGTCGCTCTGTTCAGCGCGACTCCCGCGGGGACCATCGACGCAGATTTCTTGCTGGTGCTCCCAAATGAACCCGGCGGTAACGGTGTGGTGCTCGAAATCAATCTTGAGAACGCCGGAAATGCGGAGGACTTCGAGATCGAGTTTCGCAGCGGTGCTTTGCCGTTTCTCTCGCAAACGCGATCGGGTCTTTTCTCGCAGCCGTAACAAACGATGACGCCGCGTCGGTTTCTTATACCGCTTGCTCGGCATCACCACGATCGGTCACGGCTGGGTCATTGAGCTGCGCCTGCGCAATCTGCTCTCGGATCGTATCAACAACGATCTCGCATACGCGACGTTCGCAGAACTCGCGAAGCGCTTTCTCCCGCCCCGCGAGTCCGAGGCGCGACCGAAACTCCGGGTCATCAACCAGGCGCTCGATCGCGCGCTCTAGAGCGACCGTATCTCGCAGTGGAACAAGAAAACCGTTGACGCCGTCGGTGACGACCTGACGACAACCGCGAATGTCTGTCGCCACGATCGGAATCACCATCGCAGCCGCCTCGATCGCCGAGCGCGGAAACCCCTCACGCCAACTCGGTAGCGCAAACACGTCCGTGCATGAGAGCAGCTCTGCAATGTCGTCACGGTGACCAAGCCAATGGACACGTGGATCGTCGTCGCCCGATGCCATCACATCGAGACCAATCGCGTCAGCCTTCTGCGGTTCGGCTGGACCGATCATCATGAGATGCACATGCGGATGGCGCTGCATGATCCCGCGCATCGCCTCAAGCAGCTCCAGTATCCCCTTTTCGCGAACCAATCGCGCGATGATCGTCACGACAACGGCATCCGACGGAATCGCAAGCTCGGCTCGTTTTCCATTCTGCTTCGTTTCGTCGAACCGACTCGGATCGAACCGTTCCAACGGAACGCCATTCCCTAAAAGCCGCACCCTCGCACGCGGCACGATATGACGTTGGACGGCGGTCTCCACGTCTTCGGGATTCTGGCAGAGCATCATCGAGGTAAACCGAGCGGCGATCCGTTCCATGAGTACATAAAACCTGCGGCGCATCGGCGACATGTGATCGTGAAAGTAGAAGCCGTGAACGGTATTGACGATCACCGGGACACCCGCGAGCCAGGCGGCAAGCTGCCCGAGCAAACTCGCCTTGGGCGTGTGTGTGTGGACGATGGAAATCGACTCGCGCCGGAAATAGGCGAACATCCGCCACAACGCACGCAAGTCGACAAGTGGCGAGATGCGGCGTTGAATCGGAACGTCGACCATCGTGAATCCTTCGTCGATCAGCACTTCTCGCGACGATCCCGGCGAACAGAGACAGCGGACGTCGTAACCCGCTTCTTCGAGCGCACGCACTTGCGCCGCGAGAAGGGCGTGGATCGTCGTATCGACGGACGCGACGATCGCGATCCGCAAGGGCTTGGCGTCTTCGGATTGGCGGTCCGTCATCATGGGCGTCTCGGCGCTTTCGAGTCCGCTACTCGTGGGACGATCTTGTGGTAGTACCCGCCCGGTTCCAACGGGCTTGTAACGCCTTTGTCCGCGCCACGCAACGCTTTTTCCAACGCGACAGCGTAGGTCTTCCCGACTCGCGTTAAGAGCGCATCGCGCGTTGCAATCGCAATCCCAAGCGGGGCGAGCAACGTCGGATTATTCCTGCCAGCGCGTTCGTAATCGACCACGGCTTGAAGTCCAACGCAGGTAGCAGCCGTGAGCGTCAAATTATCACGCAGGCGAGCGACTCGACGACGCACGATCGGATCACGCGCAGCCAGGCGCTCCGCCCTTACCAGTTGCTTTTCAAGATCCTTCAACCCCGGTCCGTATCCGATGAGAAGCTTTGAAAGGCTGTCGCGCGCGTACGCCTTCGTGCGATGGAAGTCCTTCGACAGTCGTTCCACCGCACGATCATCGCTAGTGCTTGCCCGCTTGAGACAACTTCTCGCTACGTCGTAATAGGCGCGAACCGCGACGGCTGCGTCTTTGTATAGCAACCGGTAGTACTCATTCTCCACCTGCCCGATGTCGACCGTTGGATCCCAAAGAAGACGAGCGGCGAGATAGGCAGTCGGGCCTGACGCTTCCCATGTAGGGGCGATGTACAGGTAGCACCCGTTGATTCGACTATCCGCGATGAAGCGAATCAGATCGACCGCGCGGTTTCCAAGCGGGGCGGGCAGGCCATAGGAATGCCGAGGTTGATACATCGTGTCGTACGCATACACGCGATCGTGGAACCTGCC
>JAJRUK010000356.1 GCA_024277835.1 Planctomycetota bacterium
ACCACGCCGACGACGGAGGATACTCTGATGAACAGAACAACGATACTGGCGACGTTGATCGCAGTGAGCATGGTCCTTGGGATTGGGACAGCGTGGACGCGTTTTTCGCCTGTCGCGCCCGCCCAGGCCCAGGACCAAGGTCATGACAAGCACGATCACGGCGCGCACGGAGATAGCCACGACGATCATGACGATCAAAAGGGCGACTCCAAGAAGGCGCATGCCGATCACGACGACCACGGCAATGAGGGCAAGGGGCATGACGACCATGATGAAGATGGCGACGACCATGGCGGTCATGAAGGGCATGGCGGACACGAAGGTCATGAGGAAGGCGTCGTGCATCTCAACGAGGCGCAGCTTTCCGGGTTGATGCTCACACCTGTAGCGGTGACGCGCGGGTCGCTCACGACGATGGTTGAGCTTCCCGGCGAAGTGTCGTGGAACGCGGACCGACTCGTTCATATATCCCCGCGTGTGAGCGGGATTGTTTCGTCTGTTCAAAAGACGCTCGGCGATCGAGTCGAGGTGGGGGATCAGCTTTGCGTCTTGGAATCGCGCGAGATGGGCAATGCCAAGATGGAGTACCTCTCAGACCAAAGTCGGTTCGAGGTTGCGCACGCCGACTATGCCCGTGCCCGAATCGTCTACGAGAACACGAAGAAACTGTTGAAAATCCTAGACCCGGAACCCACGCCAGAAGTAGTTCTCGCCAAAGCCCATGACCTTCCGGTCGGTGACAACAAGAACAAGCTCCTTACGACATACACCCGGATGAGAGTGAACTTTCGTAACTTCAAACGGAATGAGGCGCTTCTGGCCAGTAAGATCGCAAGTGAAGCGGAGTACCTTCAGGCGCAGGGCGATTATGAGGTCTCACGGGCAGACTACCTTTCCACGCGCGAAGAGATATCGTTCGACCTGGAGTTGCGATACCTTCGTGCGGAGAAGGATCACAAGGTCGCCCGGACGGAAATGAACAACGCTGAGCGGGCGCTACATATTCTGGGGCTGTCGAACGAGCAGACAAAGGAGATCGTCGAGCATGGCAATGAGGTTGATACTGACATCGCGCGCGCGACTCTTGCGAGTCCGATCTCCGGCGTCATCGTCGATCGCCACCTGACGCGCGGCGAACTCGTCAATACCGACACGAGACTTTACACCGTTGCCGACGTGTCAGACGTTTGGGTCATCGGGCGTGCGTACGAGCGGGATATTCGGTTCCTCAAACCGGGGCAGAAGACGACCGTGCGACTCGATGCCTTTCCTGGAACGTTCTTCGAGGGGGAAGTCGCTTACGTCGCCAGCCAGCTTGATACCAATACGCGCACCGTCGAAGTCCGAGTCGTGCTCCCAAACCCGCAAGCCCGGATACGAGCGGGTATGTTCGCGACCGTTGTCATCCACGTTAGCGATGAGAAAGACTCTGCAGGACAAATGGGCATGATCGTTCCCACTGCCGCGCTTCAACGCGTCAAGGGGGGATTTGTCGTATTTCAGGCGACCGGACCCGGCGAATACAAGATGATCCAGGTTCAGGTTCAGGGGAAATCTAGAGAATTCGCCGAAATTACGGGCGAGATTTCCACGGGCGACAAAGTGATCGTGGGCGACACATTCGTGCTCAAGTCTGAGGTTGGAAAAGAAGAAATGGGTGGCGGCCACTCGCACTAACGGAGCGACCATGTCAGGAATCATTGACTTTTCATTAAATAACCGTTTCTTGGTCCTCGTTCTCTGGCTGATGGTTGTGGCCGTCGGTCTGGACTCGGTGACCAAGCTCCCGATGGATGCTGTTCCAGACGTGACCAACGTTCAGGTGCAAATCCTTGCGAACTCACCGGGTCTGCCGCCGGAAGAGGTGGAGCGTTTTATCACGTTCCCGGTCGAGACCTCGATGAGCGGTCTGCCGGCGATCGAAGAAGTTCGCTCGGTGTCAAAGTTCGGCTTGTCGGTTGTCACGGTCGTCTTCGAAGAAGGCACAGATATTTACTGGGCACGTCAGCTTGTTGGCGAGCGGCTTGTTGAGGCGCGCCAGCAAATTCCGCCCGGGTACGGCGAACCCAGTATGGGGCCAATCTCAACCGGGCTTGGCGAAATCTATCAGTTCGAGGTACGCGGCGATAATCATACGCCGATGGAGCTTCGGACCATTCTCGACTGGTACGTCAACTACCAGCTTCGTAGCGTCCGCGGCGTTGTTGAGATCAACGCGTTCGGAGGCGAGCTGAAAACGTATCAGGTGACGTTGAACTCGGAGCGTCTGGCGGCGCTTGATATACCGGTGGGAGACGTGCTGGAAGCGTTGCGGGGGAATAATCGCAACGTCGGTGGCGGTTATATCGAACATCAAGGTGAGCAGTATCTGATTCGAGGCGAGGGTCTGGTTGAAACTCTCCACGACCTCGAGAATGTGATCGTCAAGCATGACCCCGACTCGGGGACGCCGATCTTCGTGAAGGATATCAGTGTCGTCGAGTTCGCTCCGATGATCCGCCAGGGAGCGGTCACACGAGACGGGGAGCGGGAAGCGGTTGTCGGTATTGTCATGATGCTGATGGGCGAGAATTCCCGAGTCGTTTCGCAAGCGGTGGACGAGAAAATCGATGAGCTGAGACAGTTTCTCCCGGAGGGCGTGACGATCGACACGTTCTACAACCGAACGGAACTCGTAGACCGAACGATCATGACCGTCGCCAAGAACCTGGCCGAAGGCGGTATTCTTGTCATCATCGTCTTGCTTCTTCTGCTGGGGAATCTTCGCGGCGGGTTGATCGTGGCCTCATCGATTCCGTTGTCGATGATGATCGCGTTTATCGCGATGCGGATAACGGGACTCAGCGGGAACCTCATGAGTCTGGGGGCGATCGACTTCGGGATAATCGTCGATGGTTCTGTCGTGATGATCGAGAACGTCGTTCGCGTTCTTCGAGAACGTAAGAGGGGGACCGGGTCGCACATCGAATCCGTCCGCGATGCATGCCGTGAGGTGGCACGCCCTGTGGCGTTCGGCGTGATGACCATTACGATCGTCTATCTGCCGATCATGGCGCTCCGTGGGATCGAGGGAAAGATGTTCCGCCCGATGGCGTTGACGGTTGTCTTCGCCCTCGCTGGCTCAATGGTTTGTGCCCTGACGCTCATGCCGGTCCTCGCGTCGCTGTTTCTAAAGAACGTTTCAGAAAAAGAACCGATCCTGTACCGCCTTGCGAAGCGAATTTACTACCCGCTCCTTGAGAAAGTGATGGGGTATAAAGCGCGTGTATTTGGCGGTGCGTTCGGCGTGTTCCTGGCGAGTTTGTGCTTTGTTCCTTTTATGGGCGCAGAGTTCATGCCTCGACTTGATGAGGGTGCGATCGCACTACAGATCTGGCGATTGCCCAGCGTTTCACTTGAAAAGTCCAACGAGATCAGTCTTCATGCGGAACGTGTCTTGATGGACGAGTTCCCGGAGATCGAAACGGCTGTGTCTCGTACGGGTCGAGCCGAGATCGCAACCGACCCAATGGGAGTGGAAATCAGCGATACGTATCTGATTCTCAAGGATAGATCGACGTGGCGCTTTGATACAAAGGAGGAACTGGTCGAGGCCATCGACGAAACGCTAAAAGAAAAAGTTCCCGGGGCGATTTTTAGTTACTCCCAACCCATCGAGTTGCGAGTTGCGGAGTTGATTTCCGGCGTTCGGAGTGATATCGGGATCAAGATATACGGCGACGATCTGGAATTGATGAAGCAGAAAGCGGACGAAGTCGTGCGCCTCGTAAGCAAAATAGACGGTGCTGCCGATGTGAAAGCGGAGCAGGTCATCGGGCTTCCGACGATACGGGTCAGGATCGATCGTGACGCCATCGCACGCTATGGGATCAACGCCTAAAACGTTCTGGAGGTCATCGAATCAATCGGCGGTAACCAAGTTGGTACGGTCTTGGAGGGGCAAAAACGATTCGCCCTTCAGGTGCGTTTTGGCGAAAGCGTCCGCGCCGATCTCGACCGAATCCGAGACCTCAAGATTGCCGGTCCACCGAAAGGTGATGGCCCTGCCCGATTGATTCCGCTATCGCAGCTTGCGTCCATCGAAATCGAGGAAGGTCCGGCGCAGATCAGCCGCGAAAATATCAGTCGGCGGATCACCGTCGAAGCCAACGTTCGCGGGCGCGACCTCGCGTCGTTCGTCGCAGAAGCGCAAGAGGTGTTACGCGCCGAGCTTGAGTTACCCTCTGGTTGGTACATCGACTGGGGCGGGCAGTTTGAGAATCTG
>JAJRUK010000357.1 GCA_024277835.1 Planctomycetota bacterium
AACCCAAGACGCCCATTTCAACCTATCTGGATAGCGAAAACAGGTTCCGACAACTTGCAAAAACGAACCCCGATCGTGCTGCGCAGCTCGCGGAACAGATGCAGGAATCGGTTATTCATCAATACCGCGAACTGGCACGCCAAGCTGGGAAAGAAGTCAAAGAAAGCGCCTCGGCGAAACCAAGCGTCAACGCGAAGAAAACAAACGCTACGCCTGATTCGGTTGCTCACCCTGTAGCTGATTCGTCGTAGACGTACTCGCGATATTCGGGATACCACATCGCCTCGGCGACGGCGGACTCAACCGCGTCGTCGGGGATGTCTCGCCCGAGTTTCAACGCGTTCACCTCGCGCACGACCGCGCACGCGATCCGCTCACTCACGGCGCGAAGATCGCTTTGATCGGGGAAGATCGCCCCAATCGCCAAACGCTCTTCGCTCAGACAATCCGCAAGTGTTCGTGCGGCGATCAAAAACATCGAATCCGTCACCTCACGCGACTCGGCCACAATGCACCCAAGCCCAACCCCCGGAAAAATGTACACGTTGTTGCCCTGCCCGATGATGTGCTGCACGCCGTCGTGCTCGACCGGATTGAACGGACTCCCCGTCGCGACGATCGCCCGACCATTCGTCCAGCCAATCGCCTCGGCGGGTGTGCATTCCGCTTTCGATGTGGGGTTACTAAACGGGAAAATAACCGGTCGATCGACGTGTTTTCCCATCTCTTCGATGATCTCTCGTGAGAACGCACCCGCCTTCGCCGTTGTCCCGATCAAGATCGTAGGTTTGACGGCTTTGATTACGTCAAGAAGTTCGGTTCGACCTTCCGCTGTAAGACCGTACGATTTCACGGCATCATGTGAGAGCGCGAAGGCTTTCTTCTCCTCGTTTTGCCCCGGACGTCCCTCATAAATCAACCCCTTCGAATCCACGAAAACGAGCGCTCGCTGTAAAACATCCGCATCGACTCCGGCAGCCTCCATGCCCGACTTGACGAGACGACCGATGCCAATCCCCGCTGCCCCCGCGCCCATAAAGACAACGCGTTGCTCGCCGAGCGTTTGCTTTGTAATCCGAAGCGCCGAGTAGATCCAGCCAAGCGCCACCGCGGATGTCCCCTGTATGTCGTCGTTAAAGCTCGCCAGTCGTTTTCGATATCGATCGTGAACCGTAAAGGCGATCTCTTTATAAAAATCCTCCCACTGCAAGAGCGCGCGTGGGAACACTTCCATCACCGCAACCACAAACGCCTCAACAAAATCGTCGTACTCCTGCCCGCGAATTCGCCGCTCGCGATAGCCAAAGTACATCGGATCGTTGAGCAATTCCGAGTTGTCAGTTCCGACGTCGAGGCTCACGGGCAGCGTGTTCCAAGGATGAATCCCCGCGGCTGCGCAGTAGAGGGCCATCTTTCCGATCGATATACCAATCCCCCCCGCCCCTTGATCGCCAAGGCCAAGAATCCGCTCGTTATCCGTCGCGACGATCAGGCGAACGTCTTGATGAACGGCGTTTCGCAGAAGCTCGGGAATTCGATCAATATCGTCCGGGGTTAGCCAAAGACCGCGAGGCCTGCGAAGGATGTGGCTATATCGCTGACAGGCACGACCGACGGTGGGCGTGTAGATGATCGGCATGAGTTCGGCGATGTTCTCGACGAGCAACCGGTAGTAAAGGGTCTCGTTACGATCGTGTAACGCAGCAAGACCAATAAACTTCTCCAGGTCGTCGCTCTTCGCCCGCAAATTTTCCATCTCAATCGCCACCTGCTCCACAATCGACCGCTCGCGATGCGGCAGCAGACCCTCGAGGCGAAGATGGACGCGCTCTTCCATAGAAAAGGCGGCGTCTTTGTTGTATTGAGGGTTGCGAAGAAGCTCGACCCCCTTGTGCGGAACCTTTAGTGGCGCGTCCGTGCGATGGGGAGAACTCGTGGCTGTCGTCATGGTGCATCCTTTCAATGGGCGTTGCCCCAGCATACCACGCCCGAACCAAATCCCACAATTTTTGGCCATCGAATGTCTACGCGCTTGACACGCCCTCTGATTGTCTATATAGATATGGACGTATAACTTTCGGAGTAGAACAAGTGCTGACCCGAACAAGCGAGTACGCCCTGCGAGCTATGATCCACCTCGCCCGCCGCGAGACCGACTCGCCCACGCCCGGACGGGAAATCGCCAACGCAGCCGAGATCCCGCCCAAGTATCTATCGAAAATCCTCGGCGACTTGGTCCGTGTTGGTGTGCTTGAATCATCGCCGGGCAAAAAGGGCGGCTTTCGCATGCGACAGATGCCCAAAGCGACGTCGCTGCTGTCGGTGCTTACGCCCTTTGAGCAGTTTGCGAATCGGCGCTGTCCGTTTGGGAATCAAAAATGTAACGACTCCGACCCTTGCAACGCTCACGACCAGTGGAAAAAAGTCATCGAAGCGCAGCAACAGTTTCTTCGGAAAACCAGCGTTCAGGACATCGCCGCGAAAATGTCTTTGCCCGTTTTGAAGAAAAATAGCAAAACCAAACAAAAGAGGTGATCTCGACGCCCGGCGCGCTCGACCTCCCCTCCCCGATTAAACTTCACCCACACAGGAGACAACAGCTCATGACGCTTGAATCAACGAACGAACTTCCCTCGACTACGCTCAAGAACGAACACCAGGTGATTCTCCGTACGCTCGTCGTGCTGGAGAGGCTCGCCAACCGGTCTGACAGCGGCGACGGGTTCGAACACGAAGCGTTTGCGAAGGCCGTGGAGTTTTTGAAGCTCTTCGCCGACGCGTGCCATCACGCCAAAGAGGAAGACCTGCTTTTCCCCGCGCTTGAGGCACGCGGAATTCCGCGAGAAGGTGGCCCCATCGGCGTGATGCTCTACGAACACACCGTCTCACGCGGATTCGTCAGCGAGATGGGCCAGGCGCTCGAAGCCCACGCAACCGGCGACACCGGAGCAGCAGACCGCTTCGTCGCAGCGGCAAGAAGCTACATCTCCCTCCTGCGCGACCACATCAACAAGGAAGACAACGTCCTCTACATGATCGGCGACAACGTCATGACCGAAGACGACCAGGCGACGCTATGCTCGAAGTTCTGCGAGATGGGGTGCAAGACGTTCGGCGGCAAGAAACGAGAAGAGCTAGAACGAATCGCCGACGAACTCGAAACCGCCTGGCCAGGGTAGCTCGCGCGAGTTCTTTCTTACGGAAAACACCGCCCGATATGATTCCAGGCGTTTGTTCGCCCACGTACGTAGGTCGGGTCATCGACCCGACATCCTTATAGTGCCAATGGTCGGCACAGGTAAACCTTAATAGGAGCAGGTACAGCCCGCCGTAACCAAAAGATTGGACACCGTTGCAAATCGCACCCTCGGAAATGTTGGGTCGATGACTCAACCTACGCGACTTCAATCCCCTCCGGAAAGGGGATAACACCAGAAAGAGAAAAAGAAAATGCGGAACACCTATTGACGACGAACAGCCTCTTCATGGATACGCGACTTCTGATGTGGTTTTCGAGAGGGACAGTCTTAGTTCGAGATGTGCGGCACAATGACACGCGTGACCACGCCGTTGTAAAGCGTCACCATAAGGCGGTCCGTCCGGGTGTCGGTAATCCCATATAGCGTCTGCTCAAAGGGACTAACCAACACGTTCCCGCTCCCGAGATCGTAGGTGAGTATGGTGTGTCGTCGTGTCGGCTCGCCGAGGATACTCCTGACGTCACGCCTCGACCGGCCGAACAGTTCCCCACTCACGTTTGTGCAAATGCTCTTCGCCATCCGCTGACGTTCGTCGGCTGAGCCAGTTCTCCAGAGTTCCAGGTCAAACTCTTCCTGAATCAAGTCTTGTGGAAATGCGGAGCCCGCCACTTTCTTGACAAATTCCTCGCTAGAATAGTTAACGATAAGACTTGAGCGACCAACGAGTTTATAAACGTCTCTATCAAGCCGCTCGTCCGGTCTACCCAGAGCTTTCGTCACGTCAGTCTCTGATTGCCCGAGCAAGTGCCCTTTTTCAACGATACGTAGCGCCGCTTGGAACCGGTCGCTAGGTTCAAGTGGTTCGCCGCGCACGAGGTCAGTTGGGACGGCGCGGCGGGCACACCCTTCAAGACCGATCGTCAACGCCCAGAATATCACTGCAACGAGCACGCAGGCCAACGACAGCCGCACTATACTTTGCACGGACATTTGCATAGTTACGCAGGTCGGGTCATCGACCCGACATCCTTATAGTGCCAAGCGGAGGCACGGCCCGTGAGTCAGGTCTTTCCATCGGGGACCGGCTTCTCCTCGGCATGTTCGCCTCCAAACGTGTCGGGTCGATGACCCGACCTACCCAGCTACGGGGACAACACCAACAATCCGTCACCGCTTTCGTCGGGATACACGACTGGGCCTTAGCCGCGCGCGGCCAGCAAACTTCCGGTACTTCGCCCCGAAGCCATCGACACTGAACGAAACTGGATCGCGGACGATTGGCGCGCCGCACTCAGGGCACTGTGCTGAAGGAATATTGTCAATCCTATATCCGCAATCGGGGCAAGAAATACCGTCCCCTGAACCGAGAACACGCCTCCGTCCGATCGGAAACAGCCAGACTAGTACGCTGACAGTAAACGAATCCAAGGCGGCCCAAACGACTGCTTCGTGGGGGTCGAGGTCAAACGGTACGAAATCAAACCACTTAGTAGCACTCTTTAGATATACGCCAATCCCAACGATGAGGCACACAGCCAAGGGTACGTAGACAAGCTGTACGATATCTCCGGTGATGCCGTCATATCGGTGCGAGACAGCCCAATGGAACGCCATTGTGAGGACCACGACAGTACCGGAAAGGATTGCGAAAACACCGCCAATTCCGCATTCGTGGAGAACGAACCCAACTCCACAAACGAGTAGCAAAGTCAAGATCAGCAAATGCCCCATCTTCATTGTGTCTTCACCAGAATGAAATCCAGACCGCGAACCGTCAATTTGATACGACTACG
>JAJRUK010000358.1 GCA_024277835.1 Planctomycetota bacterium
AACAGCGTTTTCGAGCCATTCGCATCCCGAGCGTTTCGATTCGATCGATCGGCGAGGTTGTTCCGGACGTGGCAAGCGCATCTAGCTCTCCCAGCTCCGTGATCGTATCACGAACGAGTGTTGCGGCGCTGCGTGGCGTGCATCCGGCGATCGAACGGCCCACAGTTCGTGTGATTCGACCATGAATGTCGGCACCGCGGTTTTCCGCGCTGGTGCGACTCTCTAGGATGAGCGCAACTGCACCGCCGCCGTCGATAAAGCTCGGACTTGGCAAGAGTTCTCGATACGCACGGCTAACGATTTCGTTGTAGTCGTCGGCGGCGCAAACGACCGCGCGATCCCAGACGCCAGCGCGAATTTTCGCTGTCGATAACTGCAACGCTTCGAGTCCCGCCGTTCGAGTTCCTATCAGGGTTTGACAGAAGCCCTTCAGCATGAATGTCGTCGCCAGATGCGCGCTCGCAACATTGGGCACGCCTTCTGCAAAGAGCATCGGGTTTGCTGCGTTGACGCCTTCATCAATGATCTGGCGGTAGTAGGTGTGGCAGTATTCCGCCGCCCCGTGCATCGAGCCGACGACGCCGGAGCAGGTCTCGCCGAAGCAAGCCGGGTCGGTAATACCAGCGTTGGCGTAGGCGTCCGCCGTGGCAGCGAGACAGAGCTTGGCGTATCCGCTCATACGCCGCGTGCGACGAGCGCTCAGGAGATGCTCGTATTTCTCTACAGGAATCGGGCCGCCCAAGGAGTCGAGCGTCGGAGGCGCGTCGGTTGACATCAGCTTGGCCAGCGCGTCAACACCAACTGCACCGGGCAAGACGACACCCACGCCCGTAATCACGACATCCTGCAATTCGGTCGTTGGCGCTTCTTTCGCATTCGCCACAATTGTCGGACGGTTAAACTTGGCTGTTGACTGGCGCGACTCGGCCACAATCATGCACGCATTCGCCCCGCCAAAACCGAGTGACGTGTTGAGCACATGTCGCAGCTTACGGCTGGAATGCGTTCCGTTGGTCGGTCGTATGTCGTCGAATTCTGGTCCGTCAGGATCGAAGTTCGCCTGGACAGGTACGGTGTTATCGCGGATGGCCATCGCGGCGAGAATCAGATCAATCTTGCCAGCCGCCCCGAGTGAATGTCCAAGGTGACTTTTAAGACCGACGACCGGAATGTCTTGAAGACACTCGCCGAAGACCTGCGCCATCGCGAGGCGTTCTGCCGCGTCGTTGTCGGGTGTCGCTGTCGCGTGGGCGATGAGCATGTCGATGTCGGAAGGTTGCAAGCCCGCTACGGCGAGCGCCTGTTGCATGGCGGAGGCTGCGCCTGCACCTTCCGGGTGCGGTTTCGACAGGTGGTAAGCGTCGCACGATTCACCGTACCCGGCGATTCTCGCAAGTGGGTTTGCGTTGCGTTTCGCAGCGTCGCTCGTCCGCTCAAGTACGACGATGGCGTACCCTTCGCCGAGTTTCATGCCGTCTCGCGTCTTGGCGAACGGTCGCAACTTCGTCGAGCTAACAAGTCGCATCGAGTTAAAACCGGCGTACGCGTATTCGGAAATAGGATCGTATCCCCCGGCGATCACGAGGTCCGCCTCACCCGTTTGCAGCAGCGCAAGTCCCAGCGAAACGCTCGCGAGTCCGGATGAGCAGGCGGAGCATGTTGTTGTTGAGAAACCCGTGAACGAAAGGCCGTCGATCGCCGAACGAAGCGTCGCCCCGGCAGGGAAATCTCGCAGTTTTTCAGTATCTCCCGTACGAAGAAACTCCCCGCCGTTTCTCATGCCGTGTAAGGTTGTACCAAGAAGGACCGCGCAGCGATTCGAAGCGTATGGCGAATCGACCCGATCGTGGTTGATCCCCGCGTCGGTCATTGCCTCCAAAATCGCACGGCGAAGCAGTCGAACCTCTCGCAGGGCTGAGGTTGATGCGGAGTCGTTGGTCGGTTCGGGGTCGGCGACTTGTCCGCCGCCATGATCCGGGTCGAGCGGTGATTCGATCGCGGTCAGCGGACCGATCCCGCAGCGTCCCGACTTCACCGCGTTCCACGTCGTTTCGCGGTCAAGTCCGAGGCAGGAGACAAGCCCCGCTCCGGTGATTACGATGTCGTCGTACTCGTTGGTCACGTTGACTCAGTCGCGTTCGATGTTGAACTCGCCTCCTGGTCTTCACACCACGCCCGCTCGTACACAGCCCACTGATCGGGATGCGCTCGCACTTGCCGTTCGATCGCCTCAGCGATGCGGCGCATCGCGGGGTGCTCGCCGCTGACCGGTCCCGGTTCTCGTTGCACGTCGATCGGCTCATCAATGAACACGCGACACCGTCCCACGCGGGTTCGAACGGAAAAAACGGGTATGATCGGCGATCCGGTCACCATTGCAAGTTTCACGGGACCGGTTGGCATCAGGACGTGCCCATCGAAGAAACGAACAGGTACGCCACGCTGCCCAGCCATCACGCGATCGCCCTGAATCAGCACGACTTCGTTGGCGTTGAGCACATCGCGCACCGCAGCCCATATGGACCAGCCGTCATCCAGCGCCAACTCATGCACGCCGATCCTTTCGCGCAACTTGCCCCGCAAACGATCGAAGCTCGCGAGCGCATCGCGTTGGAATAGAACGTGAATTTTGGGTTCGTGCGCCATCAGCGACGACGCACCAACCTCGAAAGGCCCCAGATGCGCGGTCAGCAAAATCGCGCCATTTTCAGATTTACGTGCGGCGAAATAGCGCTCGCTTCCTTCGACCTCTTCGATCCAATCGCGAAACTGTTTCGGCGAGGATCGCGCCGCTCGCCCAAGCTCATAGATACTCGTGTAGGCGCTCTTCACGATGTTCTTGCTAAGGCGCGTCACCTCCGCTTCGCTTGCATTTTGACCGAGAATCCTGCGTGCGTTGGCGGCGGGACCGTCGCGAAGCGCCTTCGAAAACGTCAACGCGAACCATAGGAAAAACGGTCGCGTGATCAGTACAAACGCAGGCCAATGCGCCGCCCACCAATACATGAACTCACGCCAGAAATTCGCCGATGCCTCGCCGATCGCGCTGCCATGACCAAGCTCATGGCCCGCTTGCAACTGGACAGGTGCGGTCGCGGGGTTTGTCGATTGCGGCTCGATGGCGGGTTCACTCATGGCTCATTCGATCGCGGCGTTGAGTCGGACCGGTCTTGCGTCCCAAGCGGGTGGACGATCTTCGTTTCCGGCGGAACGTGGCACGCGACGTCTTTGTCCGAAAGACCCACGTTTGTTTGCGTGTTTTCAAAGGTAATGACGGTGCGATCCCCCTCGGGGTCGATCATCTCAATACGCCTGACCAAACCCACGTCAGTGCCAACGGTTACATTGAGTTCCGCGATGAATTCCCTGAGCGAGTCGTCTCTGGGCGTCAGATGTAGATTTAAGCTCTTGGGCGACTGCTTGGCTACGAGCTTGATGTCAAAGTGTCGCTGAAGTGTGGCGACTCGCGGAACCGGCGACAGCATCAGGGCACGGAGGCGATGGTCAACGGGGTACACTTCCATCGTTGCACGAGACGGGTAGTAGATCGCGACGCGCGATTCGTCGGTGAACAGCGTCGATTCCCGCGGGCTGGTCGTGTGCCATCGCGTTTTGCTTCCCTTCACGAAGATCCGCCCTTTGGAAACAAGCGGTTTCTTGAGAAGGGCCGTATACTTTTCCTCGACAAAGTCTGTCGTGAGATCGTTGACCGTTTGTGCCTGCCGGTCGAGACTTTTTAGAGCGTCGCTGAGCGGGGTGGTTTCAGAATCCGGAGCGGTGGCAGTAAAGAGCAAAAAAACGCAGGATGCGATGAGACGAGTGCAGATCGCTACCATCAGCCCGACTCCGATCGTACAACGTCAGAGTTGGGAATAGCGAGTGTGAGCGCACCGCGTGCGACGTGTCGATCCCCAGCGAATGCCGCGACATCGAACTGCCAGAGCGAGCCGAGCATCCGTTCGAGCTTACTTTCCATCAGGATGTCGGCGGGTGGCACGACGGTGTCGTTAAACCGAATGTCGATGTGGGCGAGTTTTCCCTGTGAAGGCGTGCCCTTGTTTCCAGTGTCGGGCGGTTTGACCCCAGCCCTGCAAAATCGATCAACGACGATCAACCCGGACAGTTGGGCCAGCGCTTCACCGATCAACACGCCCGGTACGATCGGGCCGCCCGGGAAATGTCCCGCGAAAAAGTCTTCGGTGCCAGTGACGTGCCACGTTCCCTTAGCCCGCTCTCCCTCACCGAGTTCAAGCACATCGGTCACGAAGCGAAACGGTGGGCGATGCGGTAGCGAATCAAGGATGTCCCTCGTGCGACTTGTCATGATTGGCGATCAGGCGCTGGCTTGTTCACTCGTTTGCTGCTCGACAAATTTCGCTAGCGTACCCAGCGTTGCGAAAATCTCAGGCCCAATCGCGTCCGTGGGGACTTTGATGCCAAAATCTTTCTCGATACTCTGGACCAGGAGCAGCGCGTCGAGTGAATCTAGGTCAAGTTCACCGCCGAACAGCACGGTCTCAGGTGCAAGAGCGATCTCAGGGCCGAGCTTGAGATCGCGGCGAATAATCTTGACAATTTGAGCGATAGCTGATGGATCGGCGGACATAACGGTTGCTCACAGAAAAACCCGGATAGAGCGGATTGCAACCGCCCCAGACCGCCGCACGATCGCGAAATGTTCCTTCATTGTCAAGCGTCGCGGGATTCGTCGCGCGAGCATTCGGTTTGCGGTCAGCAGTTATCTTCGACCCCGCTGTGGTTGGCCCCTATAATCCGCCCCAACATGCTCCACCTGTCTAATGTCGTAAAGAGATACAGTTCGATCGTCGCCGTCGATGACCTCTCGTTTGAGGCCAGCCCTGGCGAGATTTTCGGATTTCTTGGTCCCAACGGTGCGGGCAAGACGACCACCATCAGCATGATTGCAGGACTTCTTACGCCGGATTCTGGTTCCATCAAACTAAACGGCGGCGCAGGACCGGACCAACCGCACGCGCGTCGCGACGTCGGCGTCGCGCCGCAGTCGCTGGCGATTTACGAGGAACTAACGGGTTCTGAGAATCTAACGTTTTTCGGAAAACTGGCCGGTCTGCGAGGTTCGACGTTGAGGCAGCGCGTCGCGTGGTCGCTGGACTTCGTCGCGCTGAATGATCGCCGGGCGGATCGGGTGAAGACGTACTCAGGAGGAATGAAACGCCGCCTCAATCTCGCCGTCGCGCTGGTGCATGATCCGCCGCTCTTGCTTCTCGATGAACCGACGGTGGGCGTTGATCCCCAGTCTCGAAACGCGATGTTTGAAAGAATTCTCGAACTCAAGACGTGCGGTAAGACGGTCATCTACACAACACACTACATGGAGGAAGCTCAGCGACTGTGCGATCGGGTTGGCATCATCGATCACGGAAAATTCCTGGCGATGGATACGGTTGACAATTTGATCGAACAACATGGCGGCAAAAGCGTCGTGACAGCCACTCGCGCCGACGGCGAAGTACGGATCGAATCGACCGACCCGCTTGACGAGTGCATCAAGCTGCAGCAAGCCGGCGGGATCGTTTCGCTGCGGGTAGATCGACCGGACCTGGAGCGTGTGTTTTTGAAACTCACGGGAAGGGCGCTGCGAGATTGATGGGTAGAGAAGTGCTAGCGCTGGCGGGTAAGGACATGCGGCTGCTGTTGCGCGATAAGGGTGGCGCGTTCGTAACGTTCATCGTTCCGTTCGCCTATTGCGTCTTTTTCGGCGTGATTCTCGCTACGCAGATCGGACGGACGCAGGAAATGCGAATCGTTGTCGTCGATGAAGATCAGACCCCGCGTTCTGCCGAGTTTGCCGATAGGCTCGCACGAGCGGAAGCGTTTGCTGTGACGCATGCTGCGCGGGCGGATGCGATCGACGCGGTACGCCGAGGAAACAGCGTCGCCTACGTCGTTTTGACGAAAGGATTCGGTGAGCGACTCTCGCAAGCCCGCCTGCACGACCGGCCTCGCATAGAGGTTGGCGTCGATCCGGCGCGCAAGGTCGAGGCGGCGATGATCGAGGGAATGCTTACGAAATATGCGATCGAGTCGCGCGCCGAGAGTTTGGTTGTGGGAAACACCGATCGGGAAATCCGGGAAAGACCGTTGCGCGACTGGAAACCAATCGAATTTGTCTTGGCGAAGGTCGTTGGCGGACAAGAAAGTCCCAAGAGCGGTTTTCATGTTTCGTTTCCGCTTGGCATCATCTGGGGCGTTCTGGGCTGTTGCTCGTCGTTTGGTTCGTCTCTTGTGATCGAACGAACCCGCGGGACGTTGTCGCGACTGCGCATGGCCCCGATCGGGCGGACGTCCATTCTCGCCGGAAAAGCTCTGGCGTGTTTTATCTCAACGTTCTCGTTGGCGGTTGCGCTGTTTGTCGTTGCATGGTTGTTTTTTGGTGTCGTGCCAAACGCCATCGGACATCTTGCAATCTCTCTCGTCCTGGTCGCGGTAGCGTTTGTTGGGATCATGATGTTCATTTCCATCTTGGGGAAGACGGAGCGATCGGTGAGCGGTCTGGGATGGGGCGTGCTGCTGGCGATGGCGATGCTCGGCGGCGGGATGGTCCCGCGAATGTTCATGCCTGCGTGGATGCAGTCACTCAGCAACATCAGTCCGGTGAAGTGGGCGATCCTCTCAATGGAGGGGGCGGTCTGGCGAGATTTTTCGACGAGCGAGATGCTGCTGCCGTGGGGCGTCTTGCTCGGTGTGGGCATCGTCTTCTTTGCGATCGGTGCGAAGGGGTTTTCCTGGCAGACGGAAGGATCGTAGCCTTGTCGCAGTCGGATCAATTAGATGACGCACCGGCCTCGGATCATTTTCGTCCGGTCGTGATCGCGCCTACGTACAACAACGCGAGCACACTTCTGGGCGTGCTTGCGCGAATCCAAAAAGTGGGCGTACCGCTGATCGTTGTTAACGACGGCGCTACCGATGATACCGCAAGTGTGCTCGCAGCCTGGTCTGCGGATATAGACCCGCTGGTCGCACAAGTCGTCACCCTTCCCGAGAACCGCGGAAAGGCAGCCGCCATGCGGATCGGTTTTGCACATGCCCGGCAGCAAGGATTTACGCACGCCGTCACGATGGATACCGATGGCCAGCTTTCGCCGGAGGAAATCCCGGCGATGCTCGATGCCGCTCGCGCTAGTCCCGACGCGATGGTTCTCGGCACGCGCAGCGTACACACCCCGGGGCTGCCAAAGTCCAACCTGACCGGTTGGTACACGTCGTCGCTGGGACTATGGCTTGAGATCGGCGTGGTTATACGTGACAGTCAGTGCGGTCTTCGAGTGTACCCGTTGAAGCTATTCGACGTCATTCATTGCCGCACAGGGCGGTTCGGGTTTGAAGCGGAAATTATCGCACGGGCGGTGTGGGCGGGTTGCCCGGTTGTTGATGTCCCGGTGACGTGTCACTATCCCCCGCGTGAAGATCGCGTCTCACATTTCAAGCCTTTTCGCGACGGAGCCAAGGGTTTTTTCATGCATTGGGCACTAGCGATTCGGCGATTGATCCCATGGGGGTACGCCCGACTCCCCAAACATGAGTCCGCGACTCACTCGCCTAGCGGAACCGCCGCAACATCGTCAAAAGGAGCAAGACCGGCGAGTGGATGGGAGTCGTGGACTCAGTGGGCAAGTCCGCTTGCGCTCTGGCGTCAAGTTCGGTCAAGCCGACTCGAACAACTGAACGCAGGTGCAGCCGTCGGACATGGTGCGTTCATGGCGTGCATGCCGCTGGGGATATGGATTATTGCCGTCGTCATTTATGGATCAAAGCGGTTGCATCACAATCTCTTCGCCGCGATGCTCGGGGCAGCGATTGCAATTCCACCGGTCGGCACCTGGGTCGTTAAGGCTGCAATCTGTATTGGCTATGTCCTTACGCACTTTAGCTTGCCTGATTTTTCCGAAGCAACGCCAGGTGTCGATGCATTCAGCACGGTGTTCATGGCGTTTCCACTTTCATGGCTCATTGGCGGCTTGATTCTCGGGACCGTGCTGCACTGGGTCGCGATCGTCGTCGTATTCTCGGCGCTTCGCTTCGTGTCAACGCCTGACACGAAATCGTCTGACGAGGGCGACTAAAAGTTAGCTTTAGTAGGTCTGTTCTTCCGTCCCCCATCTACCAAGGGGAGATCGAGGGGGGCGCCACTTGAGTGTTAAGTGCTCTAGCAGCAGCCTCTTGTCTTGCGCGTTCCACGCTCGTAGCCCGTGGAAACTGCCAAGCAGCGCTATATCGCTGCGACCTTGGCAAGATTGCATCCGTCATAGGCCGATCTGACCACCGATATCCCGGCCAATCTCAACGGAATCTTTGCGCACAAATCACGGGTTCCTTGTCCTTGCTTCGCATCCACAAACGATACTTCCGCCCGAAGGCTATGGGGGAGTCGGTGCTCACTCATGCGGCCTTTGAAACGAACGGGCGAAAGCCCAACGGAGAAAGTCATGAAGAAGCGATGTTCGAGTCGGTGGCGTGCGGGTTTCACGCTTGTTGAGTTGCTGGTGGTCATTGCGATTATCGCCTTGCTCGTGTCGATCCTGCTGCCGTCGTTAAGCTCGGCGAGGGAGGCGGCGAAGGCATCGGCGTGTGCTTCGCATTTACGGACGTTCTCGGCTGGTTTTGAAATCTATGCCGCCGAGGATCATAGGCTCGCTCGGTCGAGCGGCGCGTTCGATCATCGGCGAGATGGAGATGTTCGCCAGATTGGATGGGTGGCGGATATCATCAACTTGAAGATCGGAAATCCAGGCAAGATGCTGTGCCCGACGAACCGATGGCGAGTGAGTGAAAAAGTGGCTGACTACACAGGGGCAGCCGCAACCGGATCAGACAATCCGATCCGTTGGGGAAACAACGGCGGTGCGGCGGTTGTCCCCATCATCGATCCGGTCGGCAATCCTCAAGACGCCCAGGAGCTATGGAATAAGGGCTACAATACGAACTACGCGACGACGTGGCATTTCTCTCGGGGCGATCCTACGGCGATTGACGGATACGGTTCCAACGGTGATCCGACTGACCCGTCGAAGTGTCCTCGCGATGGCGACGGTCCGCTGAATGACGGGCATCTCTCCGGTTCACCCGTTTCCGCGGACCGAATCGCCGTCATGGGGGATGCTCGAGCGGGCGACTCTGGCGACAGCGAAGTGACGGCAGCCTACGCGGAAAAGATCAACACGTTCGCCGGTCGCGAGGTCGTTCGTGCGGGCGACTTCACCGTGGAATCGTTCACCGACGGAATGAACGTGGACTACAGCGCCGTCACCCTTGATGCGGGTCGTAAAGGCCACGAGTTCAACGACATCGCCCCGCTCCACAATCCAAAAGGGGGAGACACGGTCGGTGGTTATGCCAATGTTCTTTTCGCCGACGGGCACGTTGCAAGGGTCTATGACACCGGCGGGATGCTCAGTTACTACGGCGACCCTGCGAATCCTGTTGAGAACCGCCCCGACGGATTCATCGGTCCCTACAAAGGGGCCAGCGGCGGATTCCAGATCAACAAGAGCGCCTTCGATGAAATCAAAGCCGACATCTGGTACGGTCGATTGCGAACCAAGCCAAAACCCGGCGGCGGCAGCATCGAATAACGAACTTCGCATTCAATAACCGCGTTGCTCGGACGTATAGTGGGGGAGACGTCCGGGCACGCATTCAGGATAACAACGATGAAAGGAGCCAAGGTTTGAAATACCACTACTATTCACAGAATTCCGCGGTTGTGCCTTTTCGGCACTTTGAGGACGCGGGGAGAACCAAGCCCATCATTGGCGACAGCGAAATTCTCTCGTGGTTCGCCGAGATGTTCCCGGAATCTGATCTGGAAGGTCTTACCGTCGAAATGGCGACGGTCTGATCGATGCGTCTACTCGACGCAGAAGCGGCTTTGAGCGTCCTTGAGGGGGGGCGCTAGCCGCCTTCGGTCTTAACCAAATCTTGACGATCCGTTTATGCTGCGTTCATGGAGTGGGGGGACAATCTCCAAAGAGCGGAGCTGCGTGCGGGGTCGCCCCTGTCGCGCGAAGAGTCGACGACTTTCGGAATTCTACCAAACTGCGTTGTAAATGTAACAGGAAACGAAGGCCCGAAAAGGCAAGGAAGAAAAGATGTTGTCAAAAGCAAGAGTTGGCGTGCTGCTTGGATGTACTCTCAGTTTACTCACCGCGCCGACCGCGCGCGGCGAAAAGCTCACCGGCAGTGTTAAGATCGATGGATCGAGCACCGTCGCTCCGATTACGTCTGCCGCGGCGGAGATGTTCATGGCGAAACAACCGCGTGTCCGAGTGACCGTTGGCATCTCCGGAACGGGCGGTGGTTTTAAGAAGTTTCTGGATCAAAAGGAGAGCCTCCGTACCGACATTAGCGATGCGTCGCGAGCGATCAAACCAACGGAGCTGAAGCGGGCGGCGAGCCTCGGCATCGAGTTTATCGAAGTCCCGATCGGGATCGATGGGATCGCCGTGATGGTCCACCCTTCCAATACGTTCATCGAGACGCTGACCGTCGATGAGCTGAAAAAAATCTGGGAACCGGGGAGCAGCATCACCAATTGGAGTCAGGTTCGAAAGGGACTACCGAATCTCCCAATCAGGCTATACGGGCCAGGAACCGACAGCGGAACGTTCGACTACTTCACAAAGGCGATTTGCGGTAAGGAAAAAGCATCGCGGAGTGATTATACCGCAAGCGAAAGCGACAATGTGCTCGTTCGCGGGATTGCGGGCGACAAGGGGGCGCTTGGCTACTTCGGGTATTCTTACTACGAAGCCAACAAGAATAAACTCAAGCTCGTCGCGATTGACAACAGCGATGGACATCCCGTGGCGCCAAGCCTGGATGTTATTCGCAGCGGCGCTTACAAGCCGCTTTCACGTCCGCTGTTTCTCTACGTTAACGCCGAGTCATTCAAGAAACCTGCCGTGCGAAGCTTCCTTCAGTTCTTCTTCGAGAATGCCAGGAAAATCGTCGAGCATCCCCGCGTGAATTATGTGGCGCTCTCGGATTCACTCTACACGATGGGGTGGCAGCGACTTGAAAGCGGCAAGACGGGATCGGCAACCGCCAAGGCGAAAGGGGTAAAGAATCTCAACAAGATCTTCACGGATCACTAGAACAAGGAATGGTCAGCTGAGAAGGAATGGTCAGCTAAGGCGGGTACTTTCTTCCGTCCCCCCTTTACCAAGGGGGGATTGAGGGGGGTTGCCAGCACCCCACAACGTTGGAATGTGAGGCGTTGAGGAACCTCAAAGGAATCAAAATTTGCAGCCAACGATCGGAAAGAAACTAACGCGGGCGAAGGAGCAGGCCATCTTGGTCTGCTTGTTCGCGTGCGCGCTCATTTCGGTCGTGACCACGGCGAGCATCATCTGGATTCTTTCGAGCGAAGCGTTCGCGTTCTTTCAGCACGTGTCGCCGCTCGCGTTTCTATTCGGAACGCGGTGGGCACCGCTGCTAGAGCCAAAGAGCTTCGGCGTCCTGCCGTTGATCTGCGGCACGGTCCTCGTCGCTGGCGGAGCACTGCTGATTGCCGTACCGATCGGACTTGGGTCAGGTATTTTCCTGAGCGAATAC
The DNA here is from genome assembly GCA_024277835.1 of Planctomycetota bacterium. Classification (GTDB taxonomy): domain Bacteria; phylum Planctomycetota; class Phycisphaerae; order UBA1845; family UBA1845; genus JAJRUK01. The sequence continues at coordinate 11,599 of JAJRUK010000358.1, forward strand.
GCGCCGCCGCGCGTTCGCTCTATTGTAAAGCCAATCCTCGAAGTGTTGGCGGGCATCCCCACGGTGGTCTACGGATACTTCGCGCTCGTGTTCATCACGCCCAGAATTCTTCAACCACTATTTCCGGGTACAGACATTTTCAACGCGGCGAGCGCCGCCATCGTTGTTGGCATTATGATCGTCCCGACGATCGCCTCGCTTTGCGACGATGCTTTTCGAGCGGTTCCGCGATCCCTGCGCGAAGGCGCTTATGCACTTTCCGCGACAAGGTTTGAAGTCTCTACGCGCGTCGTGCTCCCTGCCGGCATGTCGGGCGTTGTGGCTGCGATCATCTTGGCGTTTGCCCGCGCGATCGGCGAGACAATGGCCGTAACACTCGCCGCAGGTGCGATGGCCCGCCTCACGATCAATCCGCTCGTCAGTATCCAGACGATGACAAGCTATATCGTTCAGGTCAGTCTGGGTGACACGCCGCATGGTACGATCGAGTATCAGACGATTTTCGCTGTGGGGATGCTTCTTTTTCTGATTACGCTGATGTTCAACGTCCTCGCTCAGCAGGTCCTCAAACGCTTTCGGGAGGCGTACGAATAATGCATTCCAACGACGACTACGCACCTCGACTGGCACATCGACGTCGCCTTGGCAAAGTCTTTGCGATCACCTGTGGCGGCATGGTGCTTGTCGCGATGGGCGTACTCGGAATTCTCTTGTTTAGCTTAGTCGAGCAGGGCGGGCACTGGTTGACGTGGAAGTTCCTCACGAGTTTTCCATCGCGACTGAATCCGGAAGGGGCGGGCGTCAAGAGCGCCTTGTACGGGACGCTGTGGCTGATCTCGCTGACGGCGGTCGTCTCCGTTCCCATCGGGATGGCCGCCGCGATCTATTTGCACGAATATGCACGAAAGAACTGGCTGACACGGTTTATCGAACTAAACATCGCGAATCTCGCGGGCGTTCCTTCGATCGTGTACGGAATCCTGGGGCTTGCGGTCTTCACGCGATTGTTCGATCTCGGAAGGAGCGTGCTGGCGGCTTCCTTGACGCTTAGTTTGCTGATCCTCCCCGTCGTCATTATCGCCTGCCGCGAAGCGCTCGCCGCCGTGCCCGACTCCATGCGACAGGCCGCGTTTGGTTTAGGCGCGACGCGATGGCAAACCGTTCGATCGCACGTTCTACCCGCAGCCCTACCGGGTATGATGACCGGCGTCATTCTCGCGCTTTCGCGGGCGATTGGAGAGGCCGCGCCGCTGATCATGATTGGTGCGCTGACATTCATCGCTTTCGTTCCCGACGGACCGATGGACGCATTCACCGCGATGCCCATCCAGATTTACAATTGGTGTGACGAGCCGGACGCCATTTTTCAGGAATTGGCGGGTGCGGGGATTCTCGTGCTCTTGTCGATTTTGCTACCGATGAATGCCATCGCCGTCGTGATTCGGAGTTGGCAACAGAGACGGATCTCATGGTAATGGTGTCGCAAATGCAATCAGACAAGTTGGAAAGTCCGCGACAGGGCTTCGATACGCCGCGCTTTGATCCAGACGTGCTTCCGCCACTCTCGCCGGCGCTGGAGACCGTCATTCGGGCGGAGACAGTCACGATTCGCTACGGCGACTTTGCCGCTGTTCGCGACGTGTCACTCAAGATTCCCGATCACCACGTGACCGCGATCATCGGTCCATCCGGTTGTGGGAAGAGTACGTTCCTGCGGGCGATCAATCGGATGAACGACTTCATCCCACAAATGTCGATCTCGGGGTCATTGTTGTATCGCGGCGAGAATATCTACCGCACACGATGCGATCCGGTTGATCTACGTCGTCGCATCGGGATGGTCTTTCAAAAACCAAACCCCTTCCCGAAAACGATTTTCAAGAACGTCGCCTGGGGTGCAGCGATCAACGGATACCGGGGAAATATCGACGACCTCGTCGAAAAATCGCTTCGACAGGCGGCGATTTGGGACGAGGTCAAGGACAAGCTTCACCAGAGCGCATTTGCACTATCGGGTGGCCAGCAGCAGCGACTCTGCATCGCCAGGGCGATCGCGCTACAGCCGGATGTCTTGTTGATGGACGAACCGTGCTCCGCGCTCGATCCGATCGCAACAGCCCTGATTGAAGATTTGATCGACCAACTCAAGAAGAACTTCACCGTCGTACTTGTCACCCACAACATGCAGCAAGCCGCCCGCGTCTCGAACTTTACAGCGTTTATGTACATGGGCGAGCTGATAGAATTTGACAAGACGGACACGATTTTCACGAAACCGAACAAGCAGCGGACGCAGGACTACATCACCGGACGATTCGGATAATCAAATGACCACGCATTTCGTAAATCTACTGGAAGATCTCCGTCGCCGATCCGCCAGGATGGCCAGCCTCGTTGAAGACATTGTGCAGGAGGCGTGCGAGTCTGTGCTCGACGCGAACGAATCGCTCGCCGAGCGAGTGATCGAACGCGACAACGACGTAGATACCGAAGAAGTCGTTGTGGAGTCAGAGGTGATCCGGCTGATGGCGCTATATCAACCCGTCGGCTCTGATCTACGCTTGTTATGTGCGATTCTCAAAATCAACAACGACCTGGAGCGCATCGCGGACTGCGCGGTCAACATGGCAGAGCGAGCAAGACATATGAACCGACAGGCCATGTCCCCGCAGCGCGACGTGATTACTGAGATGGGGTTGTCCGTGCGAGACATGCTGAGAAACGCGATTCAAGCGTTCGCGACTGAGGATGTCGAGATCGCCCAAAGCACATTCGCGCGAGATCAGCACGTGGATGCCCTCTACGAAAAGATCATTAAGCAGATCGTCGTCGAAGGGGCCGCCTCGTCCAACGGGATGGCGGAGCGGCTGGACGTACTGTCTGTCGCGAAGAACCTCGAACGAATCGCCGACCATGCGACCAACATCGCCGAGGATGTCATTTTTCTCGCGACCGGGGAAATCGTTCGACATGGAGATGTCGCAGCGAAGATGAAGCAGGACTAGCAGGCTGTTGAACGAGTGTGGCCCCGGTTTGTAACCGGTGCGATGTCTTCTGTTTCAACCCGTTGCACCGGTTACAAACCGGTGCCACATAGGAGAACCTCGTTCTTCAACAGGTTGCCAGGGAATCACGACTGAACGCGTTGAAGAATGACAGCCAGAGGCGTGGGCGAAGTTCGCCTTGCCTGTCCGCAATAGTGAGGTTAGCGTAGAGACAATGAAAGTGCCCAAGACGATTCTTGTCGTTGAAGACGAAGCGGACCTTCGAGAGTTGGTCGGGTTCAATCTCGAGCGGGAAGGGTACCAAACCCAACGAGCCGCTGATGGCGACGAGGCGCTCGCGCTCATTGCCAAGAGCGTTCCGCACCTCGTTATTCTCGACCGGATGCTTCCCAACACCTCCGGCGATGACGTCCTGGCGCACCTGAAGCGCGACGATCGAACCGCGTCGATCCCCGTGTTGATGTTGACCGCCAAGGCAGACGAATCTGACGAGTTGGTTGGCTTTGCAATGGGGGCGGATGACTACGTTACCAAACCGTTTTCGATGAAGGCGCTCCTCGCCCGCGTGAGTGCACTGCTTCGCAGGTCGCAGCGAGGAGGATCGGAGGGCGGCAAGGAGCTTCTATCGTCCGGGCCAGTCGCTATCGACACCGAACGTCACATCGTCACGGTTGACGGTGCGCCGATCGTTCTGACCGCCACCGAGTTTCGTCTCCTCAAGGCGATCATGGCCGCTGACGGTCGTCTCCGCTCGCGCGAGCAGTTAATTGATCAAGCCCTTGGGATCAACGTCGCCGTGGTTGATCGAACGATCGACGTCCACATCGCCGCCCTTCGAAAAAAGCTTGGGCACGCCGCATCATGGGTCCAAACGGTCCGCGGCGCGGGCTACGTTTGGCGCGAACCTTCGCAAGGTGATGGCTGATCGCTATGGCCCTTCGTCTTGGACGGTATTTCTGGAAGCTCTTCCTCGCCAACGCGCTTGTGATGGCCGTCGTACTCGCGGTGAGCGTCTGGGTTATCGTGTCGCAGTTGGACCAATTTCGTCAAGAAGAACTTTCTCGCCACCTCTTTGCGCAGGCTTCGGCGCTGGAAGTCGCGGTGCGAGATCGCTTTGACCTCGCCCGCGCCGCCGACTTAAACGCGCTGGCGAAACAGGTTGGATCCACCGAGCATGAGGGGGTGCGAGTGACGTTCGTACTGGCGGATGGAACGGTCCTGGGCGATTCGGAAGCGAACGCCGCGGAAATGGAGTCTCACGCCGATCGCCCCGAGATTCAGCAGGCGCTCGCGGCCGGCTCGGGCGAGAGCGTTCGCTGGTCGCATACCGTCGCCAAGTACATGGACTACGTGGCCGTTCGAGTTGGAAGCGGCGACAACACTCTTGGCGTTGTGCGCTTGTCGATGGCCGTCGAGAGCATCGCTGCTCTTTCCAAGAGGGCGAGGCGGCTGGCGGTTACGATGGCCGGTGTGTCGGTGCTTGCAGCAGCCTTGCTCGCGTGCGCGCTTGCACTACTGTGGAGTCGCCCCATTCGACTGCTCACCGAGGCGGCGCGGAGTATCTCCGGCGGTGATCTTTCAGCCCGAGTTGAGGTTGTGGGAACCGATGAGGTGGCAGCCCTCGGTCGATCACTCAACGAAATGCGCGAAAAGCTGTCCACGCATGTTGATACGATCGATCGCCAGCGGCGAACGCTCGATTCGCTTGTTTCGCAGTTACGTGAAGGCGTCGTTGTCGCCGATGCCGCGGGTCGAATCGTACTCGTTAATGCCGAAGCGATCGGTATGTTGCAACCCACGCAGGCAAGCTCAGAAGAGTCCTACGTTGGTAAGTCCGTCGAACAGTTTCTGCCGCATCACAAACTTCAGAACCTGCTTTGTGAGTCCGCAGGTCGTACGTCTTCGGGCGAGGTGACATCACCAGCGCAAGCCGTCAACGAAACGAAACGGTCATTTGAAGAAAGCACGCAAGAGGTCGAACTGCGACTGTCAACGGCGACCGGGGATCGAACGGTTCTCGCGCGGGCCTTTGATGTCCGTTTACCTGCGGACGAGGCGACGTCGTCGTCAGAAACCGCCGCTGCGCAGGTTGGACGGGCACTCCTCTTGACCGACATTACCGAGCTTTCCAAAGTCATGCAGGTCAAAGCGGATCTGGCGGCGAATGCTTCGCATGAACTGCGAACGCCACTGTCCGCCATCCGGGCCGCCGTTGATACGCTTCATTCGATCGACGGCAAAGCGGACGCAGATCAAATCGCCCAGTTGATTGACGTGGTTGATCGGCATAGCGGGCGGATGGAAGCCATGATCGGCGATCTCCTGGAACTCTCTCGCCTTGAGTCAGGCACCGGGCGGTTCGATGCGGTTCGCGTCTCGGGTGCGACAGTGCTCAAGGAGTGTCAGGAAAGTTTCGCCAGCGCCGTTGCCGCCAAGAAAATTAGTTGGACGATCTCAACGCCAACCGAAGATGTCTCGATCACGACCAGTGCGGCGCTGCTTGGTATTATCTTGCGAAACCTGATCGAAAATGCGATTCGATTTACACCGACTGGAGGTGAGATCAAACTCTCGGTTCGCAAAGAGGAGAACGCGGTTGCGTTCGAGGTCACCGACACCGGGTGCGGCATCGCGCGAGTCGATCAGGATCGCATTTTCGAACGCTTCTACCAAGTAGAACAAGCCCGGTCAGGTCCAAACAGGGGGACCGGGCTGGGGCTGTCGATCGTTCGTCCCGCCGCCGCTGCCATCGGCGCACGGATCGAGCTTGAAAGCGCAATCGGCGTCGGAACGCGTATGACCATCCATGTTCCACGATAACGCGATGAGCATCACGATGGTCTGCCCAATACGTAGCGCTTCACGATAGCCTAACCACTCCCGTACCAACTAAGGGCACGCCGGGATCGTCAGTTGGTATGGAACGAGTTTCACCGCATCAACGTGGATCACAATATCCGTCACGTTCGTCGCTTCAAGTTGCGGCTGAGGAGACTCGGTACGAACGTAGCAACGATACTCCGGCGGCGCTCCGAACACGTCCTTGACGCAATCCACCGAGCCGACGACATCGGTCACGTTCGTAAGAAGATCGCCGTTGGTGTCGCCATGCCTGCTCGTTCCCAGCGAGACCGCCGCGGAAGCGCCCGGACATCCAATTTCGTTGCCGATACACGTCGATGGCAACTGCGAGACGCTGTAAGTGGAGTCGGGAACAATGGCTGCACCGCTCAGACGCAGGGTTTCGCCGCCCAGCGCACCAGCCCAGTCGAAGTATTCCGGGTTGCATCCCAGCGTCGCACATCGGTAGAACGTCGAGAAGGCAGCCGAGTCGAGACACGTCGTCGTCGGTTGCCCGTTAACATCGATAAGACGATTGACGTAGCGAACCTCCCCTTCACGCGCCGACAAGTCTGGCGGGTTGATCGGCAAAGGCGATCCGGGTTGATAGAGTGACGTCAACGTGACTTGTAGTGACGTGTCCTGGCCTGCGCCAGATGTTGGGACCACGAAAGAGAGGTTCCTTTGCAGATCGCCACCGACCACCGTTTCGACAGGTAACGCTACGACGTCGCATGCGTCGATGATCCCATTGCCGTCCGAATCCGGTTGGCATTCGTCCGGGACAAGGTTGCCGTCGCAGTCCTCGCTTACAGGCGCAAACGTGAGCGATATGTTGTCTACTTCCCAACCACCGGGACCACTCACGAAACCGTCACTTGCGAATCGAAATTCGATCTGGACGTCTTGGTTCGCAAAAACGGTTAGATCAACAAATTCGTCCTGCCACGCAGCGGTCTGGCCGCTTTGCTGCCATACGAGCGTGTCGTTGACGTAGACTCCGACGAAGTCGAAATCGAGTTCCGTATCAACCATGCTACAGAAATCGAGCGTGACCAGCCCCGGAGGAAGGTACGTGACTGGTGCTGCGAGTACGCCGACTTGATTATCGCTATAAGTGCAAACGCCGGAATCTCCCGCCCGCATCCATTGAGTCCCATCGCATACGGGAGAAACGGCACAGACGGTCGTCGCCTCAAAGGCGCCGGAAGTCGACCACCCGGCGGGAAGCCCGGCCTCGAAGTCGGCACTCAACAGCGTCATCGCGCTGGCCACATCGCAAACGTCGAGTGTTTCATTGCCGTTGCAGTCAGGAGCGCCCGCGCCGAGGTCGCAGATGTCAGCAACCAAATTGCCATCGCAGTCAGCCGCCGATTCGCATTCATCGGGTAGCCCATTCGCGTTGCAATCAGGTGCGCCCGCGGTAATCTCGCATTCGTCAGCAATCCCGTCGCCATTGCAGTCTTCGCACTCGTCAGGGATGTTGTTGTTATTGCAATCGATGCTTAGCGATTGCGCTAAGTCGCAGCTATCAAGCTGACCGTTGCAGTTACAGTCCAGACGATTGCCGCGTGGAAAGAATTCCTGCGCATCGGGTGTGCCGTTGCCATCGCAGTCGATTTCGCACTCGTCTGGAATCGCATTGCCGTTCGTGTCGGCGCTGAATCCCGAAGCAATGTCGCAATCATCCTGTAATTGATTAAAGTTACAATCGTTCGCGTATCCCGGAACTATGGCGAACCCTGTCGCAAAGTCCAAACCGTGGTCGTTTCCCCCGATCACCGTCCGGCGAAACCATCCCGTGCATCCGTCAAACTCAAACATCCTGGCGTCGGTGAGATGCGAAAACGCCACGTCATCTCGTGCTGCAAGCGGGGAGGAACTGAAGTCCGTCCCTGTTCTCGAAACGTAGACATGGTGATCCGGACTGATTCGGATCCCCCAGGGACTATCCTGCGTGATTCGGTCCACCGTTCCAACTTGCGCCCATTTCCCGAGCGGGCGTCCACGACGACCGTCATATTCAAGAACTTCATCAGTCCCGAAACTCGCGACAAGAAGATTCCCGTCGGGTTTGAACGCAAGGCCCTTCGGTTGATCCAGTCCGCCGTTCCTGCTGGCGCGAACGAAAGCTTGCACAAAAGAACCGGTACTACCGTCGTACTCAAGCACCTCATTGTTTGCACTGCAGACGAACAGGTTTCCGTTTGGCCCGTAGACAAGTCCGAACGGTCCGACAAGACCGCCGGACCCCGCCGCGACAAACGTCCCCACAACCGCGCCCGTTGTAGCGTTATACTCAAGCACCTGGTCGGTCAGCATCGAAGAAACGAGCAGCGTCCCGGTCTTGCTGATCAACATCCCCGTCGGGAAATCGAGTCCGCCCGATCCGCTGGAAACAAGATCGCCCAAAAAGACGCCGTCCGCGTCAAACTCAAGAACCCGATCTTGCCCACCACTTGAAGCAAGCACGTGCCCATCATCTTTCACGATCACATCCTGCCCGCCGTCAATCAGATTCGGCGTGCTCGTTGTCACGTTGGATAACACGCCCACCGGATGAAACTCACGAAGAATCGAATCCGACAAACCGCTGGCCACCCACAGATAGTGCGAACTCGCCAGCTCGGTGGCGTCATTGGTCCCATCGTTGTCGCAGTCCTCACATGAATCAAGTCGCGCGTTGCGATTGACGTCCAGCGGCATATTCACCTGAATCTCAGAGTAGTCGGAGATGAAGTTGCTGTTGCAGTCCGTCTCGCACTGGTCGGGAACACCGTTGCCGTAAAGGTCCACGCTCGCGCCAAGCGCAATGTCACGATCATCCGGTGATCCGTTACTGTCACAGTCCGGCTCGCATTCATCGGGAATACCGTTTCCGTTCAGGTCGTTGCTCGCCCCGGCAATATCCGCAGGGTCGAGCGTTCCGTTCTTGTTGCAGTCCTCGCACTCGTCCGGGATCGCGTTTCCGTTCACATCCGCACTGGTTGCGTTTGCGATATCAGTCGCGTCGTCGATATTGTTGAGGTTGCAGTCTAGCTCGACACAGGCGCTCTCGTTGACGTGCGTGTTGATGAACCCGCGAATCGTCGTGTGAAAGTAGTTATCTGTGTTCGCGTTCATTCCGCTCCACGTCTGACCGCAGTAACTCATGATCGGACCACGCTGCGGCGTCGTGTTGCCATCGTCGCACGTATCAAGCCCGACACCGTGCGTGTGGGGGGCACCGAACGTATGCCCAAGCTCATGCGCCGTAACGGAAACATCCCAGGTGTAGACACTTGGCTGCGTTGGGTCGGGAAGAAAGCCAAGAATGTATCCGGTGATGCCAAACCCGAACTGATCGCAAAGGCGAGATAAGAACGCCTGCCCACCGAAGGGCATATCGCGCCGACCGGAGAATAGTTGTGCCGCGTCTCGTGCAACAGCGCCCATGTTGGCATCCCACTCAACTGTGAATTCAGAGAGTGGGTCCGGACCATTGAACAGGTCGTTCGGATCGGTCCAGATGCGAACAAAAACGACTTCGATACGCACATCGACGTCTCTTTGGAAAATGCTGCTCACTTCGCCATAGGCTAAGAAGACATAGTCCGTCGCCGCCGTCACGTCGCCAAACAAAGAGAAGTAGTCGTAGTCCGTATCGATCGCGAGTTCCATATGTTTGACGCCGACGGTCGATGCACCCGAGGTCGCCACCGTCGCCTTTGGCGTGCCGGGATTCAGCAGTGCGAGCGCCTTGTTCTCCTCAGCTTCGTCCGATGCGCAAAACGGAACGCTCGGAGGTCGCGCACTTGACATCGACGCCGATGGAGAAAAGACCGAGAACGAACCAGCCGCAAGCTGAATACCGTTTGCATTCTTCGACGCAACCCGATACCGCGCCTTTCCTGCCCCGAGGTCGATGTAACCTGTCGATTCGGTTTCACCGAGCGCTAGAAAGACACTCGATCCCGGACTTCCAACGACCTCGCCGCGAAAGAACGAGAACCGCGACGTGTCGTAGCGAAAGGGGACATCCGGTTGGCCCTTACGCCCGAGCACGACACGCGTGTTCTTACCCATCACGCTAAACGGTTGAAGTTTGAGCGCGAGGTTCGTCTTCGCCGAGACCGGGAACGTGGGCACTACAAAACTGCGCGATGATCCGCGCATGCTCGTGATCGACTGTCGATCCCAGTTGACGATCGCCACATCGCTTTCGGTGCGCTGCAGTGAGAATATCGGATCAGCTACGCGGGAGGTCTCGACGGACGCGGTTTCGGGGGTCGTCGGGGTTATGTTGACCTGTTCTCTCGGTCCTGCGGTCGCGACGGACTGCGCCGCGAGCAAGAGTAACAGACTGGATAACCCGATGGACGGCGCTCTGGTAAGATGAATCACCGAAAAACTCCTACAAATAAACAGTCGAAAACTGGCTCGGTCAGGAAACGCGCATTCGTCGCCGCCGCGGCGAAATCAGATCGGAATGCCCCCAGTAACACAAGCCCCAGCACATGATAACAGGATTCGGTCCGAGTTCCAAGACGTTTTTGACCCCTGGAAGCCCGGTGAGGGGGATTATGGACGAAGTAGGAAGAGGATTATCGGCAAGCAGCCCTCCCGAAGGGACGATAACGCTCACCTATCGCATCCGCAACGGCCTCCGCCTTTTTGTCGGACCAAGACCGTGTATGATCTGCGGCCATGACCTCCTCCGAGCAAAAAAAATTGATTCGCGTGACCTGTGCACCTCGTCTGGTTGGCTACCTGCAAAAAGAAGTCGAGGATCTCGGATACACCGTCGATTCTGCCGGTCCGACCGGGATCGAGCTTGCCGGTACGATGCGCGACGCGATGCGGTTGAATCTGTTCTTGCGCACCGCGTTCAACGTTCTTTGGCCCATCGATTCCTTTCAGTGCGCAAGCCCGGACGAACTATACAAGCGAACAAACGCCCTCCCCTGGGAGGAGATGATCTCCCCCGACGAATACCTCAGCGTCGTATCGAGCGTCAACACGCCAACGATTCGAGATTGGCGGTATGCGAGTTTGAAATTAAAGGATGCGATCGTCGACCGGGTCGCCTCGACCATGGGGCGTCGTCCGGACGCCGGTCCCAAACGCGAAGACTTCGTCGTCCATCTTTACTGGAACGGCGACCGTTGTCAGCTCTTTTGCAACACATCCGGGCGAAAGTTAGCCGATCGAAATTACCGGAAAATACCGGGCAAAGCGCCGATGCAGGAAACACTGGCTGCGTGTGCAATTCTCGCGACGGGATACGACGGCTCCGTACCGCTGGTCAACCCGATGTGCGGAAGCGGAACGCTGGCGATTGAGGCTGCGCTGATCGCGTCGGGACGACCGCCGGGACTCTTGCGCTCCAACTTCGGTTTCATGCATCACAAAGCATTCGACGCGGATGCGTGGAACGAAATGCGGCGGGAAGCCAAGAAAATTCGCAACAAGGGGACGATCGCGCCGATTCTCGCGACAGACATCGATCCAAACGCCATCTGGGCGGCGAAGAAAAACGCCGAAACCGCGGGCGTACATCACATGATCGAATTCGCAGAGTGCGACTTTGCAGAGACCGCCGTTCCACCGGAAAAAGGAATCGTCGTCCTCAATCCCGAGTACGGTTCGCGCATGGGAGAGGAAGTCGAGCTTGAAAAAACCTACAAGCGCATCGGCGATTTCTTCAAGAAGAGTTGCCCGGGCTGGACCGGATACATCTTCACCGGCAACATGACGCTGGCGAAAAAAGTCGGGCTAAAGATTAGCCGGCGTATCGAGTTCTACAACGCGAAGATCGATTGCCGCCTGCTCAGGTATGACCTCTACGAGGGCACCCGGCGAACGGACAAGTGACGTCTTTTCCTTACGTTTTGCTGCAACGGATATGGGTCCAGCATGCATGAAACGACGGCTTGCCGTCGAAGAGCTTCGCCATTGACTCGCACAGAAGGCGTTTGCGAAGTGCAATAAGTTCCTCACCGGGATCACATTCCCCCGCGCGACTGCATCCGCCAGCCCATCCGAGAACGCCTTCATGATAGGCGCACAAGAAGTCAGACCACTCCGCGACGATCGCTTCGACGGGCTGAGCCTCGACGGTCTCAACGGCAAAACCCGTATCGCGCAGGGAGTCTAGATAGAAATCAAGCGGTCGAATAGGCAGGAAGTAAGAATGTCGCAGACGGTCGTAAGCTTCCGTTCGCTCGGTATCGTCGAAACCTTCGCGGAACGCCGCGTAGATCGGGTCGGACTTCACCAGCTCCCGAGCCACCGCCTGCACACGCTCAACCGTTCGATCAATGAACCATGAATCATCGGGCGCGTCGGGATTATCAATGTTGCCCGATTGAATCAACACATACCCGCCGCTTCGCACAATGTTCGCCCAGCTTGCGAGCGCGCCACGCAGGTCATCGTACAGATGAACAGCATTGGTCGAGCAAAGTCCATCGACCCCGCGATTACGCAGCGACTCAGGGAGCACCTCCTCGAGTTGTTGCAGTCGTCGTTCTTCCTTCAGATAACGAAGTCGGCGGTAGGCCGTCCGATCGTCGGCTCGAAACTTCTCAAGCGCAAGTCGTAGAAACTTGGGCGAAGCATCGACAATCACCAAGCCAATCTGCCGGTCGGGATAAAGACGCAGGAACTCTTCGGTGAAAATCCCCGTACCCGCCGAGTAATCCACGACGATATCTCCGTCGTGAGAAACCGCCGCGAGCGCATCAAGCGTCGGCCGCAGATTCTGATACCAAGTGTGATGTTTGACGGCGTCGTAGGCATGGGCCGAGTCGTCGATGGTCGAATCCACCCACGGCTCGACCGCCGGAACACGCTCAAAGCGCGGTGGCCAAATGTCAGATGCGTTGCGATACATGATTCAGTCTTCCCCCCGTGCGAGATGGCTCGCCCCCTGTGAAACCCGCTCCAATTCTAGCAACACACAACCCGAATTGTGGCGAAAAATACACAAAAAAAGGCGAAAATCCCCAAGATCAGCCTCCGGCTAACGATCGTCCGATTAATGATCCTGCAACAGTCGCCTAAACGGGGGTCGCTGGGTTCAGGTCGGTGCCTAGAAAGCGTTCAAACGCGCTTGTCATGGCTGGAATCGTCGATTGGGTGCCTTGAGGGTCTATAATGGGGTTCAGAGGTTGTTTTCTTACCAGGATGTCCATTTCGCCGGTTTTCGGGCGTGTACGCGAGACATTCGCGACGCTTTCGTCCTATATGGCTTCAGAGGCGATCGATGACAGCGCGTTCTGCGGGCTCCCGTTTCCCAGTGACGCGATGCGGGGGTGTTTCTGCCGGGTGCCAAGTCGTTAGTGGCTCGATTGTGCTGACGCACGAGACTCACTCGGCATTCGTAGGTAGCCATGATCGAGGAGCGACTGCAAGTCCTTGGCCACCATCGCGGATAGGAGATCTGCGCCTACCGCATCCAAATGCACACCGTCAAAAAAATGTTTCCTCGGGTCTTTCTGATCAACGTTCGTCGCATCGTATCGAAGAAGCGGAATCGCCAAGGACTTACACAGTTGCGACAGTCTTTTTCGAAACTGCGCGTGAACTCTCCCCCCAGGCGTGCCCGCGAGATAGGACAGCAGGTCCGGGTGATCGGGCGAGTCCAGAATCACCAACTGCACCCCGCAACTAAGCAGGTACTCAAGGTTCCCTCGAAGTTGCGTCCACACAGCCTCTCCATCGGGCGATTCCCTGAACCAACCCAATTGCTTCAGGTAGGCGACATAAGCAGAGTAGTCCCCGCCAAGCGGTACCCACTTACGAGGAGGGATGTTGTCGAACCCTCGCCGCGCTTCTTTGACTTCTCGTTCGTTTGGGTTTCGCCAAGCAGACACACGTTCCATCAGAGTCCACTCTGGCGTCATCAGAATCCGCGCAGCCTTGCTCAACCCAAGCTCTGCCGCCGCGTCGATGATGTTGCGTCCCGCGTGGTATTCCCGATTATTCTCAAAGCGCCCATGCCCTCGCGGTCCGACCATCCAGGCGGATACGCTGACGATCATGATGGGCGACTCTGCGACGCGACCCGAAAACTCCCGATACCACGCCGCGACAGATGCGACATCGCACGTTTGCAGTCCGAGATTGACGCTTGCGTCTTCGGAGAGTCCCAATTTGTTCGAGAGCACCCGCGGATCGACGTGACAAAAACTACGCGAATCCCCGGCAACAATGATTGAGGGGGTTGAATTCGCCGTTAGCGCGAGCACCTTTTGCCGGATACGCTCTTGTGCGACGGGGTGAGGAAACACAACGAGGGAGAGCACCGCATGAGTGGAGATCACGATCGCCACCGCCCATCGCCCACCGCTCGGGATGAGTGCGAACGTTGCGCATACTCTTCCCCACGCACTCACGATACGCCTATCGATCGCGCGACGCCGCACCGGTCGCGACATCGTTCCCCGTGCGTCAAACGCACCGGATGCGCTCACGCTAGAACTGGAAATAGATGAATGGCTGTGCACGGTACGACTGAAAAAGGACAATTCCATAAAACATCAACGCATAGGCCAATCCGCGCGCCGGCGCGGGTGCTCGCAAGATTACACTCAGGTCATTTTTCGCATACTGCGCGAGTTGCATCACGATCAGCGGGCAGGCGTAGAGAAGCAGGACGTTGGCCCCAGATTTCGACCATCCTTCCGGGGTCAGTAGCACCATGGGCCAACCCGACGCGAGCGAACTCAGCATCGCTCCAATCTGTCCGATCGACTCCGCACGAAAAATCAGCCACCCAACGCAAACGAGCTGGAAGACGATTGCGATGCCCAGAACCCGCGCGACCGTTCGAGTTCGCACCGACCACGAACGTGCAACCCCCTCGATAGAGGGCGCAACGATCCGGTGCAGCACGAGCAGGCTGCCTTGATAGACGCCCCAAAGCACAAACGTCCACGCAGCCCCGTGCCACAACCCGCCGAGCATCATCGTTAGCATCACATTGATACAGGTTCGACGCGGACCTTTGCGACTTCCCCCCAGCGGAACATAAAGATAATCGCGAAGCCACGTCGAGAGACTGATGTGCCATCGACGCCAGAAGTCCTGCGGATTGCTCGCGAAGTAGGGCAGGTTGAAGTTGAGGCGAAGCTCGAACCCCATCAACTTGGCGAGTCCGCGAGCGATATCGGTGTACCCAGAAAAGTCGCAGTAGATCTGAACGGCAAATGCGTAAACCGCGACCGCAACGACCGCCCCGGCGGGCGTCTGATTCGCCGAGAACGTCGCGTCAACAAGCTCAGCCAGGTTGTCCGCGATGACGACCTTCTTAAACAGCCCCCAGAGGATGAGGTAGTTGCCCTCGCCGATCTGGTTGCGAGTCGGTCTGCGCGGCGCTGCGACCTGCGGGAGAAACTCTTTCGCCCGCACGATGGGACCAGCGACAAGCTGCGGGAAAAAAGCGACGAAAACAGCAAAATCAAGAAGGCTACGATGGGCACGAAGCTCGCCGCGATACACATCGATCGTGTAGCTAAGCGTCTGGAACGTATAGAACGAAATCCCGACCGGAAGAACAATTTGCAGAAGGTACGGCTCCACCCCGAAACCGATCGACGTCAGCAATCGGGCGGTACTCTCTGCGAAAAAGTCGAAATACTTGAAGAAACCCAAGATGCCAAGATTGCAAATCAGTGAGACGAGCAGAATACGCCGCCGTGCACATTTCGTGTAATGATACACCGGCGCCTCAGTCTCGCCGGCGTCGTGTTCTATTTCCAACGGGCGTTTGTCGAGCAGCAACCCGCAGCCATAATCGATCAGCGTCGAGATGAGAATCAGACCAAGAAATCGCCAGTCCCACGTCGCATAGAAGACGTAGCTCGCCCCCAGCAGCACGAAGTTCTGCGCGCGGCGGTCGCGCTGCGTGACCCAGTACAGTCCGTAGACCACGACAAAGAAGAGGACGAAAATCTTACTGTTAAACAGCACGCACGGGCACTCCAAACAGGGCGCGGACCCTGCCCCCGCGCCAGAGGCAAAGGTCCGAAAACATCTCTAATGGATTATCGGCAAGGAAAGAGGGCGTCTCTCAGAGGTGCCCCGAAGCGTCTTCGCGCAGAGGATTCAGACCACAGTCCGGTAAAACCGTGACTTTGATGTCGCTTGACGCGTGAAATAAAGAGTATACCGAGCCGCGACCGTGAGGGAGCGAATGTTTGAGAACCGATCGTGACAGGTTGCCATCGCTCCCTCACGGTCGCGGCTCGGACAAACCCATCGTTCGAAGTGTCTGGATGCCGATCGGGTGTCCGTGAGACTGACGATGAAGTCGATTCCCCATGCGACTTCGACCGGTCTAGGTTCTAATGACTCTCCCAGATCACGCTCGGATCGACTCGACGCCTTCCAGCCTGTCGAGACTTGTCGCGGGAAGTACAAACTCCTAACTTCGCCACAAATAAACAGTCGAAAGAGGCGAAGACGGGTATACTTATCGGCGGATACGAGCGTAGCTTCCGCACAACCCAACGTGGGTTATATCTAGCGTCACACGGAAGCGCCTCTGCAAATAATATGAATCGACCCGACCCCGCTACCCCGCTCGGAGTGCGTCACGCACTGCTGATGTACACGTCGCCGACGCGCGTCTTCGTACGTCTTGAAGACACGGGGGCGTATGGCTGGGCGCTGGTGACGCTGATTTGGCTTGTCACGCTGATTGGGTTTGCACAGATTCAGACGGGCTTGATCGATCGAAACGTCGCCATCCAAACCGAGGCGAATCTTGCGGAACTCGAAAAAGCGCAGGGCGATCTTCTCGAACGCAGCGAGTTGCGCGTCAGGATGGAGGCGATCCACAAACAGGCGGAGTTCAACCGTATGATCACGCGCCTCGGCGTCGTAATCGCGACGCCCCTTGAGTATGTCGTTTCGTTTCTGTTGATCTCAGCCGTACTTTATGCCGTCGTGGCGCTCACCGGTCGC